>NZ_RZSF01000740.1:0-445 GCF_004023325.1 Mesorhizobium sp. M1A.F.Ca.ET.072.01.1.1
GTGGTCGCGGCCGTCAACGCCGGGCTCGAAGGGCTGGTGCGGGCCTTGGCCATCGAGCTGGCGCCGATCCGAGTCAATGCCGTCTCGCCCGGCTGGGTCGACACGCCGATCTGGCAATTCGTTGCCGGCGATGCGAAGGACGAGACGCTTGCCGCGATGGCGAAGCGCCTGCTGGCGGGACGGGTCGGACGGCCGGAAGACATTGCGGACGCGATCCGCTTCCTGATGGGCAACGGCTTTACGACGGGAACGACGCTGCATGTCGAGGGCGGGCAGCGGCTGGTCTGACGAGCGCGAAGTTTTCGCCCATCGCCGCGAGCAAGAGCTTCAGCGCCGGCGGCTGGACGCGCCGGCGCCGCCAGATCATGACCAGCTCCGCCGAGCGGATCGGGCCCGGCCATGCGATCTCGGCCACCTCGCCGCGATCGAGCGCGGCAGCGACCGC
>NZ_RZSF01000741.1:0-445 GCF_004023325.1 Mesorhizobium sp. M1A.F.Ca.ET.072.01.1.1
TCGTTGCGCTGAGACAAAGAGCAAGCAGCTTGCTGCACCCCCTCGCGTCTGAACTACGCAGATCGTCGACCGCGTCAGAAACGGCTTGGCCGTCCCAATGGTTACGAAGCGGTTCGCCAAAATTCATTCAGGAAGCAGATCCGGCCACTCAGCGACCGTTTTTCCTCCACGCAATGGCAGCTTCGCGCCTGATATCGGCCGATGCGGTAAGGTTTGGCGTTTCCCAAAAGAGGTCATTGCTACCGGCCTTGGGGAGGCCAATTGTGATCAATTCAGATCGCTGGGCCGCGCCGCTGAAGCGATCGATCCTGAAATCATCGAGCGGCGTTTCGTTACGACCGGTCGTAATGAGTTCGGCCATGGCATCGCCGACGGCCGGACCGAGTTGGGCCGTGTCCGCAGAAGCCGAAGGCGTGGAACAGTCCCGGCGTCGTCGCCGAGCATC
>NZ_RZSF01000742.1:0-442 GCF_004023325.1 Mesorhizobium sp. M1A.F.Ca.ET.072.01.1.1
CCGTTGGACGCCGTCGCGGCCGGACCTGAAAGTCGACGGCGATATATTGTCGTTCGGCGCCAATCTGACCGGCTTCAACCTCGTCAACTTTTTCTCGCGCAATCTCGTCAACATCCTCATCGGAAAATATTCCGGTGCAATCGAGCTCGGCTATTACGACCGCGCTTACAAGCTGCTGTTGTTCCCATTGCAGAACATCACCCAGCCGCTGACGCGCGTGATGGTGCCTCTGCTCAGCCGAATTCACGACGACAAGGCACGGTTTCGCGACCTTTACGTGCGAACCAACTGGATGCTGGCGGCCGTAACCATGCCTGGTATCGCGGCGCTGACGCTGACCTCGGATCAGGTGGTCGCGCTCCTTTTCGGGCCGCGCTGGACCGCCGTGGCGCCTATTTTTGCCTGGCTCGGCATCGCCAGCCTGACGCAGTCCGTCTCAAGC
>NZ_RZSF01000743.1:0-441 GCF_004023325.1 Mesorhizobium sp. M1A.F.Ca.ET.072.01.1.1
GCACCTTGGAGAGGGCGATATAGCGGACCGATGTGGTCGTCTTGCCGTCGGCAGTGGTGCGCAGGGCCTCGACACGGCCAATGGCCTTGAGGCCGGGGAAGGCGGGCGCGTCCTTGAGCCTGGCAAGCGGCAGCACGCTGGCGCGGCGCACTTCGGTGCGGCCATGGCCGCTGTCGCGTGTTTCGAAGCCGGCGATCTCGCCCGCCGCGGCGAAGCTGTTCTCGGCCGCGGCAAACAGACGACCCCGGTTGGCCTTCAGCCCAAGGGCATAATGCGCCTTCTGCGCCAGCAGCGCCTTGGCCGTCTCGGGGCGACAATGCAAGGCGTCGGCCGTTACCGTGCAGCCCTTGAGATCCAGGCTCTTCAGCAGCGCCAGCGTCGCCGCAACCTCGTCGGAGGCCGGCGCCCGCGTTGCCGCAATCGCCAGCCGCGTCTCGGCAT
>NZ_RZSF01000744.1:0-440 GCF_004023325.1 Mesorhizobium sp. M1A.F.Ca.ET.072.01.1.1
CTTGAGCACGCGCTCGGAGTTGACCTCATTTACATTAACACCATCCAGCGCAACGTGGTGATGGTACAGCATAAGATGCTTGAGCCATCCGGAGGCGGCTGGGTCTATCGACCCGACGAGCAACTCGCGCAAGAGATTGCACGGATGGGCGCGTTCGGGCGACCAGGGCGTGGGGATGACACCGAGTATCGATTGCACTCGGGCGTGTTCTATCTGAAGTTCGTAAAGCGAAACGCGGCGATCCGGCAGGGGGGCGTCCTTCTGCCACTTGACCATTTCAAGTTGTTCGTTACGACCCCCGCGAGTCAAGGCCCGCGCGGCGGGTTGCGTATCGATTATGACGCACTTGGTGGACGTTACATGCGCGAACAGCCGTTCGTTGACCTGATCCGTGCAGGCTATATCGGGGCTTATGCGAACGACACGACGCAGTTGCAGAC
>NZ_RZSF01000745.1:0-440 GCF_004023325.1 Mesorhizobium sp. M1A.F.Ca.ET.072.01.1.1
AAGCAACGCTGCGCAGCGCCGGCCGGCCGCCTTCGGCAAGGCGCGGCCCGATGAAGGAGGCGTACCATTCGACGAACTGGATGACGCCGCCCTCATGCTGCTCCGAATAGGGGCCGGGCTCATAGGCCGGCGACAGGATGCCGAAAGCATTTTCCTCGACGATGCGGCGATCCTGGTCGTTGGTCTCGGTCCAGACATGGGTGAGTTCGGCAAGATCGTAATCGACGCCTTCCACCGCATCCTTGTGGACCAGCCATTTCGTCGTCACCGCGGTTTCGGTGGCGCTGATCGGCAGCACCCGGAAGGTGACGGCATGGTCGATCAGGATATGGTTCCAGGTGGTCGGATAGTGGTAGTGCATCAGCGTGCCGATGCGGTCCGCCGAGACGCTCGTGGAAAGGTTCTTCCTCACCGCGCGCTTGCCGCTCATCGTGTAACTG
>NZ_RZSF01000746.1:0-440 GCF_004023325.1 Mesorhizobium sp. M1A.F.Ca.ET.072.01.1.1
GCCGTGTCCGGCGCGGCATTGTGAGCCATGCGAGCGTGCGCGGCACAGCGCGCGAGAGGGTCGAAGGCTGGGCCTTGCATCCAAGCGCTGCTACCATCGGGGCGCATTCTGCAATCTGGACGGGAACGTGGGAACAATTGCCTACGTCACCCGTTTTTTTCCCACAAGGGACATCAACACCCTTCGAGGAGAAGAGCGATGAACAGGATCGCATCAAGCCTGCTGGCGGCCGCGCTGTCGGCTTCGTTCGTGGCAGCGGACGTCATGTCCGTGAATGCCCAGCCAATCTATGCGCCGCAGCCGCAAGGGCTTTCGTCTGATGTCCAGACCGTCCAGTACCAGGAGTGGCGACGGCACCGCACCATCTCGCGCAACCGCGTCTATTCGCGCAACGGTGACATGTACTGGAATGGCCATCGCGGGTATCGCGAATATCGCCG
>NZ_RZSF01000747.1:0-439 GCF_004023325.1 Mesorhizobium sp. M1A.F.Ca.ET.072.01.1.1
AGTCACGGGAGATCCACAAGGGCAGGGTCGTCGACAAATGGCAGATCTACCGGAACCTCTGCGAGGGCAAGAGCATCATCGGCATCGGCGATCGCGCCCTGGCCGTCCTGAATGCGTTGCTGTCATTCTATCCTGACAATGAGCTGAGCGAGGAAAACGGTCTCATCGTGTTTCCCTCGAACGCACAGCTGTCGCTGAGGGCGCACGGCATGCCCGATTCCACATTGCGGAGGAACCTGGCGGAGCTGGTGGATTGCGGTCTGGTCATCCGTCGGGACAGTCCGAACGGCAAGCGTTATGCACGGAAGGGCAGGGGTGGCGAGATCGAGGAAGCATTTGGCTTCTCGCTGGCGCCGCTGCTGGCCCGTGCTCAAGAGTTCGAGGCGGCGGCCGAGCGTGTTCGCGCCGACAACAGGGCGCTCAGGCTTATGCGCGTGCG
>NZ_RZSF01000748.1:0-435 GCF_004023325.1 Mesorhizobium sp. M1A.F.Ca.ET.072.01.1.1
GGCAGGATGCCGTACTTGATCGGGCCGAACAGCGCCGAAATGACGCCGAACAGGAACAGCGCCGTCAGCAGAACCGGAATGGAGGAGAGCGCGATGCCGATGACCGCGAGCAGTGCGGCGCCGATCTCGACGAACTTCAGCCTGCGCGCCACGAAAGCCTTGTCGAAGCGGTCGGCGATCTCGCCGCCAAGCGCGGACAAGAGCAGGAAAGGAGCCATGAAGATGGCGCCGGCCAAGGTCACCAGTGACGCCGCCTGGTCGGCGGCAAGGGTGAAGAGGATGAGGAACACCAGCGTGTTCTTCAGGAAATTGTCGTTGAAGGCGGACAGGAACTGCGTCCAGAAGAGAGGCGCGAAGCGCCGCGACATCATCAGATGGGTGTTCATGGCAGGTTCCAATGGGCAAGGCCATCGAGCAATCCGAGATGGATCGGTC
>NZ_RZSF01000749.1:0-434 GCF_004023325.1 Mesorhizobium sp. M1A.F.Ca.ET.072.01.1.1
CTCCACCACATCCCATTGCACATTGCTGCTATCGACTTGCGCCTTAAGCTTCGCCGCGTCAGCCGGAGACACATAAGTCACCTTGATGCCTGTCTCACTCTGGAAGGGATCAACTACGGCTTTGCGGAACGCCTCCTCATACGATCCGCCACCGGAAACGACCACCAGGGTCGACTCTTGCGCTCGCAAAATGCTTGGGGCGCCAAGCACCAGCGCCGCTCCGCTGAGTCCTATTAGGGCCTGACGTCGCGTCGGCCGACTGGAGTTGCTGTAGCACCTCATGAGCTCTCTCCCTTATGAAGACCATATCGGATGCGATCTGCGGCCGAGGTCACCTGCAACGAAGCCGCCTCAGCTTCGAGATGGTCGGGTACACCTTGTCTCGGGCCGTTCGCCTTCACAGAAAGAAGGCGTCCATCCCGCGCGTCCCAGCC
>NZ_RZSF01000074.1:0-22479 GCF_004023325.1 Mesorhizobium sp. M1A.F.Ca.ET.072.01.1.1
TCCTATGATCTACCTAATCGATAGAGTGCGTCTGCGACATGTTACCCGATGTTACATGTCACTGTTACGCGGGCCGCGCGCACGCATTTCTGGTGTCGGCGTGACTTCGGCGCAACAAAAAAGCCGGATCAATAAAGATCCGGCTGAGTTTGATTGGAAGTGCCGATTAGGGCTAACCTCCAGAGGGGAACACTCGAGGGCGCTAATGGGAGGAGAACGCGCCCTGGAGATGAACTATATATGTGCTCATCATGCTCAAGAAACAAGCATCTATTTTGCAACACACGCATGCAAAAAGAGGTAGGCTGTGGTCTAATCCGTCGCGAGAACCGATAGGACCAGAAAAAATCGCCGAATCCAGAGCCGTTCCGGACTGAAAGCGATCGCTGATATGCAAACCGGGTCAGATTCCGGTGCCGAAATACGGCAAATTCACAATGATGCGAACTTGGGCTGGTCGCGTTTATTTCTGCGGCAGGAGAGCCCGATGCGAACTTTTTCGGCAATTGCCGGCAGCGCCTTGATCTTTGTCTCCGTCCCGGGCGCGCTGTCTCCGGCTGGCTGCCCCACGCCATGGCGCGCTTAAGTCCCTGTCGTGGGCCAGGTCAGGCCGGCACCACCCGAACATCGGCAGGTCCTGCTAGTAGGACCAACTGCGCGCCTTGGCGATGATGAAATCGCGGAACACATGCAGCTTCGCCTGGTTCTTCATCGCGTCGGGATAGGCGAAATAGGTGTCGAAGGACGGCACCTCGGTTTCGGGCAGCAACTGGACGAGGTTCGAGTCCTTGTTGATGACGTAGTCGGGCAGCATGGCGATGCCGGCGCCGCCCTGGACCGCGCGCTTGATAGACAGGATGTCGTTGATCTGCAGCGTCGGCACCCTTTGCCCGCCTTCGAAATCGCCCACCGTCTCCAGCCAGTTCAGCTCCGACAGATGCGAGGGCACCGGCACGCCGAAGGTGACGATCCGGTGGTTCCTGAGCTCGGCGATCGAGGCCGGTTTGCCGAACTTCGCCACGTAGGAAGGCGACGCATAAAGGTGGAAATGCACCGTGAACAGCCGGCGCTGGATAAGATCCGGCTGCTGCGGCTGGCGCAGGCGGATGGCGCAATCGGCTTGGCGCATGGTGAGGTCGAGCTCCTCGTTGGCGAGGATGAGCTGCAGGCTGATCTCGGGGTAGAGCTCAATGAATTCCTGCACGCGCTCGGTCAGCCAGCCGGCCCCGAGCCCCACCGTTGTCGTGACCCTCAGCACGCCGGACGGGCGATCCTTGGTCTCGGTCAGCCGCGACTTGATCGTCTCCAGCTTCATCAGCACGTCATGTGCCGTGCGGAACAGCATCTCGCCCTGCTCGGTCAACACAAGGCCACGCGCGTGGCGATGGAACAGCGCCACGCCGACGTCATGCTCCAGTGCGCTGACCTGCCGCGAGATCGCCGACTGCGACAGATGCAGCGTTTCGGCGGCATGGGTAAACGACCCAGCCTCCGCCGCAGCGTGAAACACGCGTAGCTTGTCCCAGTCCAGCGCCATGATTCCCCTCGTGTTGCCTTTGGCGTCTGAATGAAAAATCAGGCTTTTAAACGGCTTTTTCAGCCGATCGATTATTCCGCCGCTTCGCGGTGAACCTCGATCCCCGCCAGATATTTCTCCGCCTCGAGCGCGGCCATGCAACCGAGCCCGGCAGCTGTAACCGCTTGCCGGTAGACATCGTCGGTGACGTCGCCGGCGGCGAAAACGCCGGGAACGTCGGTACGGGTCGAATCGGGCGCCGTCCACAGATAGCCGTTCGGCTTCTGCTTCAGCTTGCCGATGAAAAGCTCGACCGCCGGCGCATGGCCGATCGCGACAAAGACGCCATCGACCTGCAGCCGCGACACTTCGCCCGTCACCACATTGCGCAGCTTCAAGCCGTCGACCGAAGGCGGCAGCGGTGCCTTGCCCGGCTGCCCGGTGATCTCGTCGACGACGGTATCCCAGATGATGCGGACATTGTCCTTCTTGAACAGCCGCTCGCGCAGGATACGCTCGGCGCGGAAATCGTTGCGGCGGTGAATGACGGTGACGCTTTTGGCGAGGTTGGCGAGGTAGAGCGCCTCCTCCACCGCCGAATTGCCGCCGCCGACCACGGCGACATCTTTGCCGCGATAGAAGAAGCCGTCGCAGGTGGCGCAGGCCGAGACGCCGAAGCCCATGAAGGTCTGCTCGGACGGGATACCCAGCCACTTGGCTTGCGCGCCGGTGGCGATGATCAAAGCGTCGGCGGCGTAGACGGTGCCGGAATCGCCGGTGGCGCGGAACGGCCGCACGTTGAGGTCGACCTCGGTGATGATGTCGTTGACGATCTCGGTGCCGACATGCTCGGCCTGCTTGAGCATTTGCTCCATCAGCCAGGGGCCCTGGATCGGATCGGCGAAGCCCGGATAGTTTTCGACGTCGGTGGTGATCATCAGCTGACCGCCCTGCTGCAGGCCGGCGACAAGCATCGGCTTCAGCATAGCGCGGGCGGCATAGATCGCCGCGGTGTAGCCGGCCGGCCCGGAACCGATGATGAGAACGGGCGCGTGTTTGGTGTTCATGAAAAAGTCCCCTGCGGCGCGAAGCCGTGGTTTGTTGCCGGTAATGTAAGTGCTGCCCGCCAAGCCAGCAAGGCAGCTTGGCCTTCGTCCCCGGAAAGCTTCATAGCGGTATACAGGGCCATATCGCAGCCAGTTGCAGAAAAATCATCGCAAAGGGATGGCCTCGCGCGCGAAACCAAATTACAAAATCGCGAAAGATTCTTGCGCGAAAGCCGATCATGCCGCTCAAAGCCGATCTCGACGCCATCGACTGGAAGATCCTGCGAGAGCTGCAGAGTGACGGTCGTATGACCAATGTCGAGTTGTCCGGCCGCGTCGGCATCTCGGCGCCGCCTTGCCTGCGCCGCGTCAGGCGACTGGAAGAGGCCGGCATCATCCGCGGTTACCGTGCGCTCCTCAATGCGCCGGCGCTCGGCATGGATGTCGTCGCCTTCTGCCTGATCGGCCTGCACCATCAGGCCGACGCCGAGCTCAAGGCTTTTGCCGAGCGGACGAGGGGCTGGCCGATCGTTCGCGATGCCTGGATGGTGTCGGGCGAGTCCGATTTCCTGCTGCATTGCGTGGCAAGCGACCTCGGCACCTTCCAGACCTTCGTCATCGAGGAGCTCGCCTCGGCGCCCAATGTCGACACGGTGCGCACCGCGCTGACCATCCGCCGGGTCAAGGACGAGGGGCTGGTCGCCTTTCCGGCTTAATGCGCCGGCTTCCGATGAAGCCGCTGGAAAAACAGCGATTTGGCGATCAATCTTGAATCAATGTGGGATCAGAGCGACCGTATCGCGGTCAGCAGGCTCTCCAGGTCCTGCGCCCCGCGCAGCGGCAAAACCGAAAGCCCGCCCATCGCCATGGCTTCACCATCGACAAGCCAGCCGCGCTCCAGGCCGGCGCGCTGGCCTGCTTCCATGTCGGCCGGCTTGTCGCCGACGATCAGCGATCGCTTGAGATCGAGGCCGAGGCGGCGCCCTGCCTCGAGCAGCATGCCCGGATTGGGCTTGCGCATCGCATGATCGGCGATCGCCAGCGGGCCCGAACCGGCCTCGTGGTAGGCGCAGGCCAGCACCATGTCGACGGCTGCGTTCTTCTCGGCAAGCAGTTCGAGCACCCGCTGATTGACCCGGGCGAAGGCGTCCCAGCCAAAATAGCCGCGCGCGATACCGGACTGATTAGTGATGAGGATGACCGGAATGCCGCGCCGATTCGCGGCTTCTATGGCAGTCGCGATACCGTCGCGCAGCACCATGGCGTCCGGATCGTCAGGATAGCCGGTATCGATATTGATGGTGCCGTCACGGTCTAGAAACAGTGCCGGCAGGCCAGCCGCAAACGCCTTGGCGCCAATCCGCTCGATCCACAGGCCGGGCTCGACGAGCGGAAAATCCCCTTCGCGGTCAGCCATTGCTGAGACGCGCTTCGACCGCCTCGCACAGGTGGTGATAGAGGCAGAGATGCCCCTGCTGGATGATCGGCGTCGAGCTCGACGGCACGTTGAGCAAGATGTCCGTGAGCGGCTTGAGCTTGCCGCCGGTGTCGCCGGTGAGGCTGATCACCGTCATGCCCATGGTCCGCGCCTGCTCGGCGGCGGCAAGGATGCTCGGCGAATTGCCGCTGGTGGAGATGGCGAGCAATACCGCGCCTTCCGACCCATGCGCCTCGACCTGGCGTGAGAAGACGGTGTCGAAGCCGTAATCGTTGCCCCAGGCGGTCAGCACCGCCGCATTGGCCGGCAGCGCGATGACATTGTAGGCCTTGCGCTCTTTAAGGAACCGGCCGACCAGTTCGCCAGCGATGTGGATGGCGTCGCTCGCCGAGCCGCCATTGCCGCAGATCAGCAGCGCCTTGCCGTGTGACAGCGCCTTCACGACCGCGCTCACCGCGCGCTCCATCTCGCCGGTGAGATCGCGCTCGACCATTGCCGAGATCGCCGCCGCGGAGCGGACCAGATAGTCGTTCAGCTCGGACATGAAACCCTCAATTCGCGCCGCCGGCGCGCAGCTTGCCGATGGTTTTGGTGGTGCTCTTGCCGGCGACGAGGTCGACCAGCACCACACGCCCGCCCGCGTTCTGCACCACGTCGGCGCCGACCACGGTCTCGATCGTGTAATCCGCGCCCTTGACCAGGATGTCGGGCAGAAGCGCCTCGATCAGCTTGAGCGGCGTGTCTTCCTCGAAGACGACAACGGCATCGACCGAGGCGAGCGCCGCGAGCACGCAGGCGCGGTCGTGCTGGTCGTTGACCGGACGTCCGGGCCCTTTCAGCCGGCGCACCGAGGCGTCGCTGTTCAAGCCGAGCACCAGCCGGTCGCATCGGCTGCGCGCGGCGTGCAGCAGGCTGACATGGCCGGCATGCAGAATGTCGAAGCAGCCATTGGTGAAGCCAACCGACAGCCCCTCCTCTTTCCAGGCCGCCACCATCCTGGCCGCCGCATTGGCGTCGAGAATGGCGTCCTTGTGGGCGACCGGTCCATGCGAGCTGAACAGCGCGCCGGAAAGCTCCTCCACTGTCAGCCGCGCCGTGCCGCGCTTGCCAACGACCACGCCGCCGGCGGCATTGGCGATTGTAGCAGCCTGCACCCGGTCGGCGCCCGCGGCGAGCGACAGCGCGAAGGTGGCGATGACCGTGTCGCCGGCGCCGGAGACGTCGAACACTTCGCGCGCCTGCGTGGAGATATGGCGGGCATCCTCCGCGGTGACCACGCTCATGCCCTTTTCGCTGCGCGTCGCGACGATGAACTCGAAGTCATGCGCGGCAATCAGGTCGCGTGCCGCAGCGACGATCTCGTCATCGCCGAAGACCGGGCGTCCGACCGCCTCGCCGAGTTCCTTGCGGTTGGGCGTGACCGCCGTCGCCCCGGCATAGCGCGCATAGTCGCGGCCCTTCGGGTCGATCAGCACCGGTTTTCCGGCATCGCGGCAGATCGCGATCAGTTCGGCCGCCACGCCGTCGAGCAGGATGCCCTTGCCGTAGTCGGACAGGATGACGATATCGGCGCGCGCAAGGGCAGCCTGGAAATGCTCGACAAGCGTCGCCCGCTCGCCACTGGACAACGGTTTGATTTCCTCCTCGTCGAAACGCAGCACCTGCTGGTTAAGCGCGCTGAAGCGGCTCTTCGACGAGGTCATGCGGTCCTGCCGCTGTGCAAGGCCGTCCGTATCGGCGCCAAGATCGCCGAGCATGCGCATGAGATTGTCGCCGGCCTGGTCGGCGCCGATGACGGAGACCGGGATGGCGGCGCCGCCCAGTGAAACGATGTTGGAAACGACGTTGCCGGCGCCGCCCAGGGCCACCACCTCGCCCCGCCCATGCAGCACCGGGATCGGCGCTTCAGGCGAGATCCGCTCGATGACGCCGTTGACGAAACGGTCGAGGATGAAATCGCCGACCACCAGCACGGTGACCTCGCCGAAGTGGGCGATGGTGCGATGCAAGGGCTCCGGGGAAGGCAGATGGTGCTTGATCATCTCACTGGCACGCGCCGAAAACGGCGGTTCTTGATCGGGGTTGCAGCGCCGGAAAACCGGCGCTCTTCATTCTTCGCGATGCCGATATACCGCAATCGGGGCCAGCGCAACGGCGGCCGTATCGCCCACGGCCAAGGCGCCGGACGAATCAGCTCTTCTGCAAGGCGACATGGACGCCGAGACCGACAAGCACGGCGCCACCTGCGCGCTGCATAAGGCGCTGCGCGCGACCGGAGCGCCGCAGGCGCGCAATCATCGCGCCGGCGAGAAAGACGCAAACGATGTCGGCCGACGAGAACATCAGGTTGACGACGGTTCCCAGCACCACGAACTGCAGCCAAACCGGAAAGGTCGCCGAGGCATCGATGAACTGCGGCAGGAACGCCATGAAGAAGATGGCTGTCTTGGGATTGAGCACCTCGACCGTGATGCTTTCCAAAAAGGCGCGACGCGCCGATTTTCGCTCGATCACAGGGAGCGTGCCGCTTCCCTCGATCTTGGCGCGGAACAGCGAAACACCGAGCCAGATCAGGTACAGCGCGCCTACAAGTTTGACCGCCATGTAAAGCGGCGGCACGGCATGGAACAACACCGACAGTCCGGTTGCGGCGGCAAGGACATGGACATAGCCGCCGAGATGGATGCCGAGCGCCGCCGTCAGCCCCGACCAACGCCCGCGCGCCATGGTCTGCGCGGCGGCATAGAGCATGGCCGGTCCGGGAATGTAGGCGAAGATAGCCGTGGTGACGAAGAAGGCGATAAGCAGTTCGGTCGACGGCATCTTGAACCCTCACGATAGGAGCCGACTGAAGCGGGAGCTTTGCGGCCTCACTGTGGCGACGAACCGGTCTGCCCTGATTTGGCAAGAACGCGGGCCATGAACTTGTCATGGTCGATGACCGCGCGCTCGTGGAAACCTTCGCCGATCAATCCATTCTCGTCGCTGCACGATACCTTGAAGCGCAGCGTTCGCCCCTGCACCGCGACAAGCTCGACATCGGCGGTGACGGTCATGCCGACGGGTGTCGCGGCGACATGCTGACGTCGACATGGGTGCCTACGGTTCTCTCATGGCTGCTCAGGAACGGACGCAATGCCTCGACGCATGCCCATTCGATGAAGCCGACCATGAAGGCGGTGGCGAAAACCGGCGGCATGTCGCCGAAACCCGCAAAGGCCGTTGTCATTGCCGGAACCGTCAGGGAGTCGTCGACCCGCAGGGTTTGAACGTGGCGAAGGCCGGGCTTTAAATCGGATGTCATGGCTATACCAACGGCAAGAACGCACACCGACGGCTCATGCCACGGCCCTCAAAGGCACCATAGCTTGCTTCGACCGAAGACGTACCGTTCGGCGCGCCAGAGCTTATCTCGCGAGCCGTTCTGCCGATCCATCCCTACATTCGTCGTAGCCGATGCTCCACAACCGGGGACCTTTTATCGACACCTGCTCGCGCCTCCCCTATAAGGGCCGGAATCGGCAACGAAACAAGGCTCACAAGGATGATCATCGTCACGGGCGGCGCCGGCATGATCGGCTCCAACATCGTCGCCGCGCTGAATGCCGAAGGCCATGACGATATCTTGGTCGTCGACGATCTGACCGACGGCCACAAGATCGCCAATCTGGCCGATCTCCGCATTACCGACTATCTCGACAAGGACGAGCTTCCGGCCCGGCTCGAGGATGGCGGGCTGGGCCGCATCGAGGCCGTCTTCCATCAGGGCGCCTGCTCGACCACCACCGAATGGAACGGCAAGTTCATGATGGACGTGAACTACGCTCATTCGAAGCGCCTGCTGCACGCCTGCCTGGCGCTGCGGGTGCCCTTCCTCTATGCCTCCTCGGCTTCGGTCTATGGCGGCGGCAGCGAGTTTCGCGAAGAGCCCGAATTCGAGCGGCCGCTCAATGTCTACGCCTATTCGAAGAAGCTGTTCGACGACTATGTCCGCCGCAATGTCTTCGACACCGATCACTCGCAGGTCGCCGGCCTGCGCTATTTCAACGTCTACGGGCCGCGCGAGGCGCACAAGGGGGCCATGGCCTCGGTTGCCTTCCATTTGTTCAACCAGGTCGAGCAGGGCCAGAACCCGAAGCTGTTCGGCGCCTATGGCGGGTTCGGCCCCGGCGAGCAGAGCCGCGACTTCATCCATGTCGGCGACGTCGCCGACGTCAATCTATGGCTATGGAAGCGGGGCTCAAGCGGCATCTTCAACTGCGGCACCGGCCGCGCCCAGCCGTTCCGCGCCATTGCCGAGACGGTGATCGACACGCTCGGCAAGGGTGAGATCGAGTTCGTTCCCTTCCCCGAACACCTGAAGGGCAGCTATCAGAGTTTTACCGAGGCGGATATGTCCCGCTTACGCGCGGCCGGCTACAATGGCCAATTCCGCACCGTCGAAACCGGCGTCAGAGACTATGTCCAATGGCTGAAAGCCCAACGATCCTCGTGATCGGCCCACGCTGGGTGGGCGACATGGTCATGGCCCAGTGCCTGTTCGCCGCGCTGAAGGAAAAGCATCCGAATGCGGCCATCGACGTGCTCGCGCCGGCTTGGGCAGCGCCCCTGGTCAAACGCATGCCCGAAATACGCTCCCAGATCGACTTTCCACTGATGCCCGGCACGCTCGAATTCCGCAGCCGCAGGCGCTTCGGTCGCCTGCTGCGCGGCCGCTACGACATGGCCTATGTGCTGCCGGGGAGTTGGAAATCGGCGCTGATCCCGTTCTTCGCCCGGATTCCGCGCCGCGTCGGCCATCTGAGGGAAATGCGCTACGGCCTGCTGACCGACATCGTTCCGCTGCCCGATGCGGTGAAGCGGCGCACGGCTCAGGCCTATTTCGGCCTGGCGCGCGGCGGCACCTTTCGCCCGCCGAAGCTCACCGTCGATATGGCCAATCAGGCCGATCTGCTGGCGCGGTTCGGGCTGGGTGCAAAAGAATTCGTCGCCCTGTTGCCGGGCGCCGAGTTCGGCCCGGCGAAGCGCTGGCCGAGCGAATACTATGCCGAGCTAGCCCGCGGGATGATCGCAAAAGGCCTGGGCGTCGCCTTGCTCGGCTCGAAGAATGACGCTGAGGTCACCGGCGAGATCGCGAGGCTTGCGCCGGGCGCCGTCGACCTTGCCGGCCGGACGAAGCTGGAGGATGCCATCGACCTGATCGCCGCGGCGAAGCTAGCCGTCTCGAACGACAGCGGGCTTATGCATGTGGCCGCCGCCGTCGACACGCCAATCATCGCCGTCTATGGCTCGACCTCGCCCGAAAACACGCCGCCGCTGACCGATCGTTCGGAACTGATCTGGCTGCACCTCTCCTGCTCGCCCTGCCACAGCAAGGTCTGCCCCCTCGGCCATCTCAACTGCCTTAAGACGCTCGATGTCGCGCGGGTCGCCGCCGCCGCCGACCGGTTGCTTGAAATTCCTGCGGCCGCATGAGGGTTCTGATCGTCAAGACATCATCGATGGGCGATGTCATCCACACCTTCCCGGCCGTCGAGGACGCGCTCCGCAATCGCCCGGACATAAGCTTCGACTGGTGCGTGGAAGAGGCCTTTGCCGCCATCGTCGCCTTGCATCCCGCGATCGGAACCATCCACAAGGTGGCGATCCGGCGCTGGCGCAAGAAGCCGTTCGACCGCGGCACATGGCGCGAGATGGCCGGCCTGCGACGTGCGCTTCGCTCGGGTCGCTATGGCCTGGTTATCGATGCACAGGGGCTGTTGAAATCGGCCGTGGTCGCCAAGCAATCCGGCGCGCCGATCGCCGGCTTCGACCGCTCCAGCGCCCGCGAGCCCTCGGCGACGCTGCTTTACGAGCGCAAATACGCCGTGCCCTGCAAGTTGCACGCCATCGAGCGCACCAGACGCCTGTTCGGCCTGGCGCTGGGGTATCAGGCGGACCTCTCGACGCTCAACTCCGGCATAGTGCCGCCGGCAGGCGGACTTTCCGGCGTCGAAGGCAAAACGGCTTTCCTGCTGCACGGCACCAGCCGCGAAGACAAGAAATGGCCGGTCGAAGACTGGGTCGAGACTGCGCGCCGACTGGTGTCGCAGCAATTTACACCGATCGTCACCTGGTCGAACGAAGCGGAGAAGCGTTTTGCCGAGGCGATCGCCGGCGCCGTGCCGGAAACGGTGCTGGTTCCGAAATCGCCGCTAGCGGATGTCGCTGCGATCCTCGGCCGGTCGACGCTCGTCATCGGCGCCGACACCGGCCTCACCCATCTCGCCAGCGCTTTCGGCCTGCCGACCGTCGCCATATTCCTGGCGACGGAGCCCGGCCTGACCGGCCCGCGCGGGCCCTATTCATCGACACTGCTGGCGCCCGCCGGCGGCAAAGTCACGGCGGCCGAAGTGATGGCTGAAGCAGAGCGGCTGCTGGTGCTTAGATCGGAAACGCCAGTCTAGCCCTCAAATAAATTGCACCTGGACGATCTCGTAACCCCGTGCGCCGCCCGGGGCGTTGACCTCGATGGCATCGCCGACTTCTTTGCCGATCAACGCGCGCGCGATCGGCGAGGAGATCGAGATACGGCCGGACTTCACGTCCGCTTCCTGGTCGCCGACGATTTGATAGGTCTTCTTTTCCTCGGTGTCCTCGTCGACCAGCACGACCGTGGCGCCGAACTTCACCTTGTCGCCGCTGAGCTTCGAGACATCGATCACCTCGGCGCGCGCGATCAGGTCCTCGAGCTCGTTGATACGGCCCTCATTGTGGCTCTGCGACTCTTTAGCCGCGTGGTACTCGGCATTTTCGGACAGGTCGCCATGCGAGCGCGCTTCGGAGATCGCCTCGATGATGCGTGGACGCTCTTCCTGCTGGCGCCAGCGCAGTTCTTCCTTCAATGACGCGAACCCCTCGCCTGTCATCGGGACCTTGATCATGATGCCTGACCTTTCCTGCCACTACCCCCGCTTTTCGGGAATAGCCTTGTCGTTGGGTACAAAAAGAAAACGGTCCGGCAGCCTCGGGCTAACGGAACCGTTTCACCACAATTTCCCTGAATATAGCGATCTCCGCGCGATTTTCACGCTCAAAAATGAAGTTCAGTAAAATCACCACCGCTTTCGCAAGGCCATCCGGCGCTAAATCCGCAATGCCGGCAGCAAAAAACCGGCTGCGATTGCTCGCAGCCGGCCTCGAAAAGCATCTGAGAAGAATCAGCTCCTCAGGAAACGCTCGATCTGCTCTGACAACATGCCGTATTCGCGCGAGCCTTTGCCGGTCCGCTTCTCGATTTCCTTGAGCTGCTCCTGCGCGCCGGCAAGATCGCCGATTTGCAGATGGGCCTCGCCGAGATATTCGCGCACCAGCGTGTAGTCGGGGTCGATGCGCAGCGCTTCCTCGTAATAGCCGAGGCCGACCGTGACACGGCCGGAATGGCGATGCGAATAGCCGAGATAGTTGAGAATGCGCGGATCCTGCTTGTTGGCGGCGAGCGTCAGCACCGAGATCGCCTCGTCGTAGCGCCCGGCCATCGCCAGATCGTGGCCTGCCTCGTAGATGCTGTCGTCATCCAGCATGCCGTACTGCGGCACGACGCATTTCTTCTTTTTCTTGTCCCAGACCTGACCCTTCTTGCATTGAGTGGTAGTCTGGCTGCCACCGCCACCGCCCTCGCCGGCGGTGAATGCAGGCGCCGCGAACAGCGGCAGGCTAACGGCAGCAGCCAAGACCTGAACAAGCAAACGTCTGCGCATCGGAGCCTCCTTGAGCGTGACAACGGCAGATTAACGCCGCTTCGATGCGGTTTCATCCCGAAAACCTGTCAAAAGCCAAACTATTTGGAGGTCGGGGAGCGCATCGCCTCTGCGAACGGATGTCACGCGGGCCGCAAATCCGCTATCATCAGTCGAGCGCACGACGAGGAGAAAGGCCAGTGCAGCAGCGCCTCGAGAAGGAATGGGAGCTTTCCATCGACCCGGATACCGTGCGCCTGTTCATCCTGAAGGCCAAGGCGCTGAGCGCAGCCGTCAACGAGGACTACGACGACGGCGCCGAGCACGAGGTCGAGTTCGATGGCGACAGGCACGACAATCATCATCACGACGGCCTTGTCGAGGAGGCATCGGAAGACCTCACCGAGGAGGAGTTCCGCGAGCTGATCAACGACCTCAACGTCGATGAAGCGGCCGAGCTCGTAGCGTTGGCCTGGGTGGGCCGCGGCGACTACGAAGCTTCCGAATGGGTCGACGCGGTGGCGGCCGCGCGCGAGCGCGCCAACAAGCGCACCGCAAAGTACCTGCTCGGGCTGCCGCAGCTCGCCGATTGGCTGGAGGAAGGCCTGGAGGCGATCGGCGCGTAACGAACCGGTAACCGATTTTGATCGCAGCGCCGCGGCGTTCAAGGCAACCTTGCGATGCCCGGCCCGTTTCCGGCCGATGGCGAGGCTGAGCTTTTCCGGATTTTGCAGACTGGCGCTGCCTTTGGCGGCGGGGATTTTGCTGGTCACGCCGGCCGATGCCAAGCATCGTCACAGGCAGCCGCTGACACCGCGCATGGAGCAGCCGTTGACGCAGCGGGCGGATCAACCACTGCGGCCGAGGAGCAAGCACCGCGTGAGATCGCGCGGCAAGCAGCAAGTCGCGCCAAAGCTGGCGCAACAGCAAACGCAGGACCAGCCGATCTTGCCCGCCGATGCTCCGGTGCCAGAACCACGGCCCGCGGAAGCGCAAAAGGCCGGCACCGCAACGCTGGAAGAGCAGAAGGCTGCCGGTCCAAAGGACGCTGACGCATCCGACCCGATCAATCAGGAAAAGTCTCGTGAGGGAAAGCGGCAGCATCCCGAGCCTTCGGCCACCGAGCCGTCAACCGACACGGAAGGCGAACCTGAGGCGCCGTCTGCGGTGCCGATTCCGACGCAACGACCCGACATCGCGGAACCGAAGCCGCCCGCTGCCGCACCGAAGCCACCTGAAAAGCCGGCTGATACCCACGACAACAAAATACTGCCCGATCCGCGCTCCGCTGAGCTGCCAGCTGACAAGATGCCGGCGGAGGAGGTTGCCTGCCGTGAGCGCCTCAAGACGCTCGGCGTCGAATTCGAGGAGCACAAGGCCGAACACGACGCCGAGATCGGCTGCTCCATTCCCTATCCCATCGTCATGAAAACATTAGGAAAATCGATCAGTATAGGCGCCGGAGCCGAACTCAACTGCCAGATGGCGGAGGCTGCGGCACGATTTGCCGTCGAAGTCATCCAACCCGCCGCGAAGGCCGAATTTGGCGCCGATCTCAAATCGATCGGCCAGGCCTCCGCCTTTGTTTGCCGCCCGCGCAACGGTGGTGGAAAGCTTTCGGAGCACGCCTTCGGCAATGCGCTGGACATCGCGTCCTTCACACTCTCCGACGGCAGGACGATCGAGGTCGGCCCGGTGCCGCCCGAAAAAGATGCAAACTTCCTGAACACGATCCGCAAGGCCGCCTGCGGGCCGTTCAAGACGGTGCTCGGCCCAGGCAGCGATCCGGACCATGCGCTGCACTTCCACTTCGACCTCGAACCGAGACGGAATGGCGGAAGGTTCTGCCAATGAGTGGGTGCGAAGAACAGATGCCGCAATTCGGCCCCAGGCGTGAATGCCGGCGCTGATCTTTCCTTTACTCTTGCCGACTAGACTTGTGCCATCCGGGGACAGGATGCCTTTCGATGGCCGCAATATTTGGCGCCAGCCTCGCCTTGGCGCGACTAAGCACTCGTGCGCGCTCCGTTGCCGTCAGAATGACAACGGGGCTCGCAATCACAGCGGTCTCGGCCTGCACCACCGGCGATGTCTTTTCGCTGCAGCCGGCCGTCGACGTCGGCAGCCAGACCTCCGCCATGCCCGAGGCTCCGCAATATTCCGGCATGCAGAGGCTTGTTCCGTCCGATCCCTATCTGACCCAGGCAGCCTATCCGCGTATGGATGAGCCGATGTCTTCGCCCGAGCAGATGCCGGCCAGCGAGATCGACTGCCGCAATGAACTGAAACGGCTTGGCGTCGTTTACCAGGACATCCAGCCGATCCACGAAGGCCAGTGCGGCATCGATTTCCCGGTGAAAGTTTCAGCCATCGGCAGCGTCGAGATGAAACCGGCAGCGACACTGACCTGCAACATGGCCGCGACCTTCGCCGCCTGGACCAGGAACGAGCTCGTGCCGGCAGCCCGCTGGCGCTATTTCTCCGGCGTCAGGGCGATCCACCAGGGCTCGAGCTATTCCTGCCGCAAGATCGCCGGCGAGGGCGTCTTGTCGGAGCACGGCAAGGGCAATGCGCTCGACGTCATGAGCATCGAGCTCAACAATGGCAACGACATCGACGTTCGCAAGCCTGGCCTGTTTGCGTTCCGCACCCGCGGCTTCCTCAACAATGTTCGCGCCGACGGCTGCCAATATTTCAACACGGTCCTCGGCCCGGGCTACAATTACGACCACCGGAACCACTTTCACTTCGACGTCAAGAATCGCAGGAACGGCTACCGCGCCTGCCGCTGACCTTCGGCCTACTGCCCAACCGGCCCAACACCGCATAGAGTGGGCCGGGCACAGGCTTGGGAGTGGTCTCTCGTGGGTGAGCGAAGCCTTAGGCGACGCGCGGCGATCTGGCTGGCGGCTTTCTGTGCTTTCTATCTTGGCTTTGCCTACCTTGCTGCGCCGGAATTCTGGACGTGGCGGGAGCGCGGCTTCCGCACACAGCGCTTCGAGATGGTGACGCATACGCCGCAGGGCATTCCCGGCGACCCGATCAATGTCGGACTTATCGGCACCGAGAAGGAGGTGGTCCACGCTTTTGCCGTGGCCGGCTGGGACACGGCCGACGCCGTCACGCTTAGGACAGCGATCGACATCGGCGAGAGCGTCCTGTTCTCCCGGCCCTATCCCGATGCGCCGATCAGCCGCCTGCTGTTTGAAGGCCGCGCCCAGGACCTCGCTTTCGAAAAGCCCGTCGGCGACAGCGCCGACCGGCGCCACCACGTCCGCTTCTGGCAGACAAATACCGTCGGCGACGACGGCCGCCCGCTCTGGCTGGGCGCTGCCAGCTTCGACCGCGGCGTCGGCTTGAGCCACGACACCGGTGCCATCACTCACCATATCGGCGCGGACATCGACGCCGAGCGCAACTTGCTGATCGGCGATCTCAGCACCGCAGGCATGCTGACATCGACCAGCGAGATCCCGGGGATCGGCGCGACGAAAAACGGCAGGAACGGCGGCGGCGATCCCTATTTCACCGACGGTATGGCGGTGGTTGGCGTGTTGAAGCAATTGCCCTAGCGCATCCGGCATTCTCGAAGCAGCAAACCGCGCAATTCGAAAAACGCCCAACCCGCTATTTTCGAATGCACCGCAGCAATGCTATTGACGCCGCATGCTATACCTCGAAATCGCCGTTGTGGCCGCCCTCATCCTGGTGAACGGCCTTTTGGCCATGTCGGAGCTGGCTATCGTCTCGTCGCGGCCGGCCCGCCTCAAGGCGATGATCGACCGCAATGTCAGGGGTGCCGGCCGCGCGCTGGCCCTCGGCTCCAACCCCGGCAAGTTTCTGTCCTCGGTGCAGATCGGCATTACCCTGGTCGGCGTCCTTTCCGGCGCCTTTTCCGGCGCCACGCTCGGCGAGCGACTGGCTCAATACTTGGCCTCGACCGGCATCCGCGACAACATCGCCGACCCCATCGGCGTCGGCATTGTCGTCGCGGTCATCACCTACGCCTCGCTGATCGTCGGCGAGCTCGTGCCGAAGCAGATCGCGCTCAGGGATCCTGAGCGCGTCGCAGTCCGCGCCGCACCGGCGATGACCATTCTCGCCAAGGTATCGGCGCCGCTCGTCTTTCTGCTCGACATTTCCGGCCGCGCGGTTTTGTGGTTGCTCGGCCAGGCCGGCGAGGCGGAAGAGAAGGTCACGGACGAGGAGATCAAGATGCTGGTCGCCGAGGCCGAGCATCACGGCACCATCGAATCCGACGAGCGCCGCATGATCGCCGGCGTCATGCGCCTTGGCGACCGCGCTGTGCGCGCCGTGATGACGCCGCGCACCGAGGTCGACTGGATCAACCTGCAATCCGACGAGGCGGCCATCAAGCGGCTTCTGATGGAGAGCCAGCATTCGCGCCTGCCTGCGGGCGACGGCAATGTCGATGCCATGATAGGGGTCATCCAGACGCGCGACGTGCTGGCCGCCCTTCTTGCCGGCAGAGTGTTGGATCCGCGCCAGCATGTGCGAACCGCGCCAATTGTCCATGATCAGGCAGACGCGCTCGACGTGCTGCAAAGGCTGCGGGAATCGGACGTGCCCATGGCGCTCGTCCATGACGAATACGGCCATTTTGAAGGCATCGTCACGCCCGCCGACATCCTGGAAGCGATCACCGGCGTCTTCCGCTCGGACCTCGATGCGGGCGAGGAAGAGAACGCGGTCAAACGCGAGGACGGCTCATGGCTGCTCGCCGGCTACATGCAGGCTGACGAGATGGCCGAGGTGCTGGGCATCGACTTGCCGGAGAACCGCGACTACGAGACGGTGGCCGGCTATGTGCTGTCGCATCTGCACCACCTTCCCGCTACCGGCGAATGCGTGGACGCGCAAGGCTGGCGCTTCGAGGTGGTCGACCTCGACGGCCGGCGTATCGACAAGCTGATCGCCACCCGCCTGCCCGACGGCCACCGTCCGATGGCGCGCCGATAGCGAGCCTGGATCTGCCGGGTTTTCCCAACGTCGATTCAGGCCAGTTCCTTGCGAAGAAAGACGCGGGCCTGCCCATCGAACCCGAACGGAACGCGGCCGAATTCCACATAAGCGTGGCGGATGTAGAATCCAGGCGCCTGAAAGCTGCTGGTCTCCACGACGGCGCGTCTGCAGCCCCGCGCCTTTGCCTCTTCTTCGACGGCGGCAAGCAACCGGGCGCCGTAAGACAGACCGCGTAAATGCGCGGGCACGAAAAACATGTCCAAGAACAGAAGGCCGAGTTCGGTCCTTCCCCATAGGCCGCCCAAAGCTTTGCCCGAACCATCACACAATACGGCACCTATGGGAATGCGGTCGTCCGTCCCTGTGATGGCGACGTTATAGCGATAGAGCGCCGCGGCGGCCTCGGCTTTCGCGGCTTCGTCCGTCGACAGGATAATCGGGAATTCTTGAGTCATGCGGATTTGCACCTGCCCTGAACATGGCGAAAACGGATGAACTTCCGCTTCGGCCGGCGTTCCGGAGAATGCTCGTCAACCTCTTCGTGTTCGGAACCTTGAAGAGAGGGTTTCCTCTTCACAAGGCGGGTTTGTCCTGGGCCGCGTGCATCGGTGCCTGCAGGACCCGTGAGCGTTTCCCGATGCTGATTGCCGGACCTCGCTTCGCTCCGATGATGTTCAATGAACCGGGTCTCGGCTTCCACGTCAGGGGCGAGCTCTACGCGGTCGACGACCGCGCCCTGGCCGGGCTTGACCGGATCGAATCCGTTGGCAAGCCCGGCAACCTGCGCGTCCCGATCGAGGTTGAGCCCATTGAAGGCGGTCCGCATGTCCTGGCGCAGGCTTACATGAAATCCCGCCGTCTCGCGGATCCCGTCCATTCGGGATATCTGGATTTCCACGACGATCGGCGTTTCAAGCTTCACGCGAACGCCTAAGGTTGCGCCCGAAGGATGCCCAATTGAAATCCGACTTTCTCCAGTATGTCTGACATAAAAGCGGCAGCAGAGCGAAATCCTTGAGCGATCCTCTGTCGAACGACCGAGGCTTCCGCAAATAAAAGGGGCGGCGCAAGCGCCGCCCGTAGATGATATTTTGGGAGGATGAAGCGGCTTAAGCCGCCTGGGCTTCACTGGCGATCGCGTCGGCGGCGCGCGCCGCCTTCAGCACCTTCGCCCACCAGGCAACGTCATTGATGAGCGCCGCCGCCGCCTGGTTCAGATGTTCGATCTCTTCCAGCTTCTTGTCGCCCTGGCGGACCGCAAGGAAATCGCCCCAGGCGATGTGCACTGCCGACTTGACCGGCGCCATTTGTAGCTCGACGGCGATCAGGCGAAGCTGCTCGACGGCGCGCGCGCCGCCGACGCTGCCATAGCCGACGAACCCAGCCGGCTTCTTGTTCCATTCATTGGCGGCGTAATCGATGGCGTTCTTCAAGACGGCGGTCGGCGCGTGATTGTATTCGGCCGCGGTGAAGATGAAGCCGTCGAACTCGGCGACCTTCTTCTGCCAGCGCTGCGCCACCTCGTTCTGCGACGGCGCCCAGGCGGAGGATGCGACCTCATCGAAGAACGGCAGCGGCCAGTCGCGCAAATCAACGACTTCGACGTCGATGTCGGCATGCGTCTTGGCAATCTTGGCGATCCACTGCGTCGGGACGTCGGCGAAGCGGGCGGCGCGCGTCGAACCGACGACAATGGCGATTTTGGGCTTGGACATAAGGGGGCTCTCCTTGCGGGGGAATTTCGGTATCGTTTGGATACCGGCGCTATATGTGATACTGACAAAGTGGCGCGCAAGGAGGCACATTTTTGTTACCGAGGCACCCGTACAACACTGAGGACTGCCGGGCCGTATCGGAAATCCTGCAACGGGTCGGCGACAAATGGACCGTTCTGGTGGTCGGCAAGCTGGGCGGCGGACCGATGCGCTTCAATGAATTGCGCACGGCCGTCGGCGGCATCTCACAAAAGATGCTGACCATCACCTTGCGCGGTCTGGAGCGCGACGGCTTTGTCACGCGCAAGGTTTTCCCGACCATTCCGCCGCGCGTCGATTACGAGCTGACCGAGCTCGGCCACGAGTTGCTGGTGCCGGTTGGCGCGCTCGGCGAATGGGCACGAAAGAATACCAATCGAGTACGCGCGGCACGCGCGAAATTCGATGGCGAGCATCCCTGAAAGCCTTGAAGCTCAACGTGTTGCAAGCATCGCGTCGCAGCGTTGCTGACTGCGCAAGGAGTCTGCAGTTGAGTCTTTTTGACCTGTCGTATTCGGAGGGCACATCAACCTTTAGTGCCCCGCCCGACCCTGACGGCTTTGGTCGCGTCTGAGACGACCATTCAGGCTTTTGACGTGGTACTGCCACGCGGCGCCAAGGAGCAGATTGCGCGCATCGCTCCCTGACTCTGCTCCGCCCCGAGGCCATGCATCCACACTGTGCGCGGGAGCTCTTTTTTTCACTTCTACATAGGCAGTTATGCCGAGCAGACAGGCGAGTGCGAGAAGGGCTGCCACGAGCCAGCCGTTCAGCATATGTTGACGCATTGTCTTTCCTCCAGCGGCACGCACCCTCGGGCGCGGAAGCAACCATCGGACGTCGTCGGACGCACGTCCCGCGCAAGAGTTGTTACAAATCTGCCTGTCCGGGGAATCGTTCGCCGTCAGCTTTCGGCTGGGACCGGCTTCGGCTTGCCGTCGCCGTCGAGCGCCACCATGACGAAATCGGCATGGGTGACCTTCTCCATCAGGTCGGCGAGATAACGCTGCGCCCAGGCCTCGACCTTGAGCGTCATCGAGGTGCGGCCGACGCGCTCGACATGGGTGTAGATGCAGAGCGTGTCGCCGATCTTCATCGGCTTGGCGAAGGACATCTCCTTGAGCGCCGCCGTCACCACACGGCCCTTGGCCCGTTCGGCCGCGCGGATGCCGCAGGCCAGGTCCATTTGCGCCATCACCCAGCCGCCAAATATGTCGCCGGCGGCATTGGCATCCGACGGCATGGCGAGCGTCCTCAATGTCAGGTCGCCGAGCGGCTTGCCGTCCGCGTAGTGCACCATGAGGGGTCCTCCAGCCGCTGCTTCCTGAAGCCGTACCAATGCCATCGCGATGTCGCAAGCTTTGCTGAAGGCGAAGGACGCGTCGCGGCTCGGTCGCTTTTTTCACAAGCCATGCCGGAAGCCCCAGCGACGACGTGAGCCGGCAATGTCTAGGGTAAGCGCCGGATCTCGGAGCCCGCCCGCGCATCATGCAGACTTATGATTTCATTATCGTCGGCTCCGGCTCGGCCGGTTCGGTGGTCGCGGAAAGGCTCTCGGCCTCGGGCCGCTTCTCGGTCTTGGTGCTTGAAGCCGGCGGCAGCGATCGCCGCTTCTATGTCCAGATGCCGCTCGGCTACGGGAAGACCTTCTTCGATCCGGCCGTCAACTGGAACTACAAGGCCGATCCCGATCCCGGCCTCGGCAACAATGCCGACCACTGGCCGCGCGGCAAGCTGCTCGGCGGCTCGAGCTCGATCAACGCCATGGTTTTCATCCGCGGCGCGCGCGAGGACTTCAATGCCTGGGCCGCCGCCGGCAATCCGGGCTGGAGCTATGACGACCTGCTCCCCGCTTTCAAAGCGTTGGAGGACAACGAGGCCGGCGCCGATCAATGGCGCGGGGTCGGCGGCCCCTTGCACATCACCGATTGCTCGAATGCGGTGCATCCGCTGACCAGGCGCTATCTGGCGGCCGCCCAGCAGGCCGGACTGCCGTTAAATCCGGATTTTAACGGCGCCTCCCAGGAGGGCGTCGGCGTCTACCAGATCACCACCAGGAACGGCCGCCGCATGTCCGCCGCCCGCGCGTTCCTGCGCCCGGCGATGAAGCGCAACAATGTGCGCGTCGAGACCAACGCGCTGGCGACGAAAATCCTGTTCGAGGGCAAGCGCGCCGTCGGCGTCGAGTACCAGCAAAACGGCGAAGCCAAGAGGGTCCGCGCGGGCCGCGAGGTGATCCTCTCCGGCGGCTCGGTCAACTCGCCGCAACTGCTGCAGCTCTCCGGTGTGGGCCCGTCGGCGCTGCTCGGCGATCTCGGCATCCCGGTCGTCCACGCCAACGACAATGTCGGGGCCAACCTGCAAGACCATGTCGGCATCAACTACACCTTCAAGGGCAAGCTGCCGACGCTGAACCAGATCCTGCGGCCATGGTGGGGCAAGCTGCTGGTGGGCATGCAGTACATCCTGCTGCGTTCCGGTCCGCTGTCGTTGTCGATGAACAATGCCGGCGGCTTCTTCCGCACCGACCCGTCGATGGCGCGGCCGAACATGCAGCTCTATTTCCAGGCCTTCTCCACCGTCATCCCCAAGAGCGGCGAGCGCCCGATCCTGACGCCCGATCCGTGGCCGGGCTTCTCCATCGGACTTTCCAATTGCCGGCCGTCGAGTCGCGGCGAGATCATGATCCGCTCGAAGGATCCGCGCGACCATCCGAAGATCACGGCGAACGCCTATTCGACCAACGCCGATGTCGACGAGATGCTGGCGGCGGTGAAGTTCGTGCGCAAGATCGCCTCGATGCCGGCGATGGCCGAGATCATCGAGGAAGAAGTTTTGCCTGGTCCGTCAATTACTTCCGATGCCGATATGATTCAGGATTTCAGGAAGCGCTCCGGCACCGTCTACCATCCCGTCTCGACCTGTCGCATGGGTCCGGACGCTTCGCGCGCCGTCGTCGATCCCCGGCTTCGGGTGCATGGGCTCGAGGGCTTGCGTGTGATCGACGCATCGATCTTTCCCGACAACATCACGGGCAACACCAACGCCGCCGCAATCCTCACCGGATGGAAAGGCGCCGAGCGGGTTCTGGAGGATCAGAAATGAAAGTCACCGACGTCAAGACCTGGGTTGTCGGCAACCCGCCGCCCGGCATCGGCGGCAAGTATTTCATCTTCGTCAAGCTCACCACCGATGGCGGCGTGGTCGGCTATGGCGAGGCCTACAACGCCACCTTCTCGGCGCATGTCACTGCCAAGATGATCGAGGATATGGCCGAGCGTTACCTCATCGGCCGCGATCCGCACGATATCGAGAACCTCTTCCGCCGCGTCTATTCCTCCGGCTTCACCCAGCGTCCCGACGTTTCCGGGATGGGCTGCTTTTCGGCACTCGAAATGGCCTGCTGGGACATCATCGGCAAGGAGGCCGGCAAGCCGGTCTACAAGCTGCTCGGCGGCCAGGTGCACGAGACGCTGCGCTCCTACACCTATCTCTATCCGCACACCGGCAGCGTCCATTCGGAAGACGCCCACGGCCAGAACGTCTACAACGATCCCGACATGGCCGCGGCCTGCGCGCTGGAATATGTCGAGCAGGGATTTAACGCCGTCAAGCTGGACCCGGCCGGGCCTTACACGGCCTATGACGGCCATCAGCCGCGCCTGATCGACATCGACCTCTCCGCCCGCATGATCAAGGCGATCCGCGAGGCGGTCGGCACCAGGGCGGACATCCTGTTCGGCACCCATGGCCAGTTCACCGCCTCCGGTGCGCTTCGTATGGCCCGTGCAATCGAGCCCTACGATCCGCTGTGGTTCGAGGAGCCGGTGCCGCCGGACATGCCCGAGGTGATGGCGCAGGTCGCTCGCGGCACCTCGATTCCTATCGCCACCGGCGAGCGGCTGACGACAAAATTCGAATTCGCGCGCGTCATCGAGAACCGCGCCGCGACCATCCTGCAGCCGGATCTCGGCCGCTCCGGCGGCATTCTCGAAACCAAGAAGATCGCCGCCATGGCCGAGGC
>NZ_RZSF01000750.1:0-431 GCF_004023325.1 Mesorhizobium sp. M1A.F.Ca.ET.072.01.1.1
GTCCCGGGCTCGATGCGATGGATCGCGCCCGACATATCCTCGACTTCGCCCTGGCCCGAGATGCAATAGCAGGCCTCGAGATGCCGCCGGTATTGCAGGCGCGACTCGCTCCCTGCCCGCACGACTGTATGACAGACGGTGAACCCCATGCCGTCTCGCTGGGTCAGCAGCCGGTGGCTGGTGCCGTTGCCCCAGTCGACGAAGAAGTCAGTTTTTTCTACATCGGCCAGTTGCCTGGTGAACATGGTATCTCTCTCTATGAAAGGGGCGTGGGACGACCACGACGACGGAATGATCTGGCTTCGCTCTGTTTTGGCTGCTATTTTCTGGATCAACATTCGAAGCTTCCTTCAGCATGTCGCGACCCGAGGCGGGTTTCAAATGACCGTTTTTCGTTAGACACATTAGAAAAATTTACAAATGGACTATCT
>NZ_RZSF01000751.1:0-431 GCF_004023325.1 Mesorhizobium sp. M1A.F.Ca.ET.072.01.1.1
GCTCAAGGAGGCGGCGCTGGCAGCGGAAGCGGCGGCCCTTGCCGTCAATGGCGTCACCAATTCCTCCGGCAGCAGCGCCAGCGCCGGCCTTGGCGGCCTGGTACTTGCGACCTCGCATGGCTTTGTCGGCCAATATGTCGCGTCGCGCTTTTCACGTTCGACCAGCGTCATTGCAGGCCAAGGCACGGCGATGGAACGCGACTATGAATTCTCCTCGCGCCAGCATTTCGCCGATCTCGACGCGCCGGAGGAGATCGGCCGCAAGGCCGGCGAACGCGCCGTGCGCCGCCTCGGCGCCCGCAAGGCGGCGACCGGCCCGGTCGACGTCGTGTTCGACCCGCGTGTTGCGCGCGGCATTGCCGGCCATCTCGCCGGCGCCATCAACGGCGCCGCGGTGGCGCGCAAGACCAGCTTCCTGCGCGACATGATGG
>NZ_RZSF01000752.1:0-431 GCF_004023325.1 Mesorhizobium sp. M1A.F.Ca.ET.072.01.1.1
GCTTTTCGACTGCCCTGCACCTGGTGGCAGTCGATCCCAAGCAAGCGTTCTATGCTCCCTTCAGCCGGGGTTGGGAACTGGCACTAGGCGGACTGCTGGTTTTTGTTCCGCCGATCGGCCGCCGTGGCACTTCCGAGGCGTTCGGTTTGGTTGGCCTTTGCCTGATAGCCGCTAGCTCCATCTGGCTATCCTCGAGCCAGCCATTTCCGGGACTGAGTGCACTCGCCCCGGTGGCTGGTGCTGTCTTGCTCGTCTGGCCTTGTTCTCCTTCCATCGCTACGGCGGTTCTTTCAAGCGGGCCGCTCCGCTTTACAGGAAAAATTTCATACAGCCTGTACCTCTGGCACTGGCCGATTCTGGTCTTTTTCCGTCACTATGCCGGCGGCGCGATGCTGACAGCGGGCGAAGCGCTGATCCTCATCGCGGCAGCC
>NZ_RZSF01000753.1:0-429 GCF_004023325.1 Mesorhizobium sp. M1A.F.Ca.ET.072.01.1.1
CATGATCGGCAAAGGCTTCCAAACCGACGGTGGTGCGCATGCCGGCTGTGGCATGGCCGTCCTTCAGCGTGACCGGCACACCGTTGAGCGGACCGACGGCCTCGCCGCGCGCGACCGCCATATCCGCGGCCTTCGCTCCGGCGCGGGCCGCCTCCTCGTCGAGGGTGACGATGGCGTTGAGCAGCGGATTGACGACAGCGATGCGGGCAAGCTGCGCCTCCATCGCCTCGACAGCGCCGACCTTCTTCTCGCGGATCGCCGCCGCCAGTTGCGAGGCGGTCAGGAAGGTGGTGTCCAAATGGCTCATCATGGTGTTCCTTCCTGCGGAACGGAAATAGGGGAGTAGGGAAGTAGGGAAGATCAGACTTCGTGAACTCCGCGCATCGGATGCCAGTACCTTTTTCCCCTATTCCCCTATTCCCCTATTCC
>NZ_RZSF01000754.1:0-429 GCF_004023325.1 Mesorhizobium sp. M1A.F.Ca.ET.072.01.1.1
CCCGCCGGCCGCGGCGAGCGCGGCGGCGATGTCGCGCGGCGGCGGCAGGTCGGTGGCGAGTTCGGAAAAGCCGTCGAAGCCGCAGACCCGGACCAGACCCTGGCGGCCGAACTTTCTTTGATCGGTGACCACCACAGAGCGCTGGCCGCGCGACAGCACCATGCGGGCGAACTCCGCCTCTTCCAGATCGTAGTCCATCAGGCCGGCAATGGCGTCGACCGCGCCGATGGAGATCACCGCGTGGCTGACGGAGAAGCGGCTGACGAAGTCGATGGCCGAGACGCCGAAGGCGGCGCCGGAATCGCTGCGCAACTCGCCGCCGGCCATGTAGACCTTGTTGCCGTTGACGGTGGCGAGCGTGCGGGCGATGTCCGACGAATTGGTGACGACGGTGAGCCGCCGGTGGCCGAGCAACTCGCGGGCGAGGAA
>NZ_RZSF01000755.1:0-426 GCF_004023325.1 Mesorhizobium sp. M1A.F.Ca.ET.072.01.1.1
GTCTTGAGTTCGGCCTCGATGATCTCGGCCGAAATCTCATCCTGCGAATAGAGCGCGGCCAGCCTGCGCACCAGGTTTTCCAGCTCGCGCACATTGCCCGGCCAGGGGTAACGCTTCATCAGCTCGATGCCGCCGGAGGAAATGCGCTTTGTCTGCAGCCCCTCGCTGGCGCCCTGCTTGAAGAAATGCCGCACCAGATCCGGAATATCCTCGGAGCGTTCGCGCAGCGCCGGCAACCGCAGCGGCACGACATTGAGGCGATAGAACAGGTCTTCGCGGAACAGCCCCTGGTTGATCAGCGCGCGCAGATCCTTGTTGGTGGCGGCGACGATGCGCACGTCGGTCTTGATCGGCGTGCGGCCGCCAACCGTCGTGTATTCGCCCTGCTGCAGCACGCGCAGCAGGCGCGTCTGCGCCTCCATCGGC
>NZ_RZSF01000756.1:0-426 GCF_004023325.1 Mesorhizobium sp. M1A.F.Ca.ET.072.01.1.1
ACAAGTACGTCTTCAACGATGATAATTCGGTGAAGAACCTTACTATCCGCGCCGCCAAGGGAACGTTTCGCTGGATAAGCGGAAGCTCGTCCTCGTCCGCCTACCAGATCGTCACGCCCGCGGGCACGATAGGGGTGCGGGGAACAGCACTCGACGTTCACATCGCGCCCAACGGCAAAACCGCCGTCGTGCTCCTGAAGGGGTCGGCTCGGTTCTGCAGCGGTGGCGGATGCAGGGAACTGAAGCAGCGCTGCGATTGTGTGGTCGCGTCGCCATCAGGCGCAATGAGCGACGTTACCAAGGTCAATCGATCTGTGCTCACCGCACTCGGCACCCAGCGGGCGTTGCCGTTTCTGACCGGCACTCAGCAGCTTTCGGGAGGCTTCGGTACCGGCGGAAATTGCGGGCTTAAGGTCGCCATTCAGC
>NZ_RZSF01000757.1:0-425 GCF_004023325.1 Mesorhizobium sp. M1A.F.Ca.ET.072.01.1.1
GGCCGAGCGGGTCGCGGACCTGAGCGCAAAACAGGCTGCCGGGCTTCGACGTTTTCGCGACAATCCGTTTTTTAGCGACAGCCGCGCAACGGGGACAATCGCGGCCCTCGATCTGCGCACCGGCTCCGCCGGCTATCTGGCCGAGATCGGGCCCCAGCTGCGCGCGTTCTTCCTCGAACGCGGACTTTTGGTGCGTCCGCTCGGCAATGTCCTCTATCTCCTGCCGCCCTATTGCATCACCGGCGACGAGCTCGACGGCCTCTATGACGCCATCGAGGAGGCCGGCGAACGCTTTGGCGCAAAGCCATGAACAGGTCGTCGCGCTTTCTCGGCTTCGGCCATCATGCGCCGGCGCGCAGGGTCGAGAACCCGGAGATCGAAAACCGTCTCGGGCTCGAGCCCGGCTGGATCGAGCGGCGCACCGG
>NZ_RZSF01000758.1:0-424 GCF_004023325.1 Mesorhizobium sp. M1A.F.Ca.ET.072.01.1.1
CCCCAATGATGAACGGTTTTTGAAACGCTATCCCTTCGAGTTGAGCGGCGGACAACTTCAACGCATCGCCATTGCGATGGCCTTTATGACGTCTCCGCAGGTGATCGTGATGGACGAGCCAACGACGGGCCTGGACGTCTCGACCCAGCAGACGATCCTTGAACTCATCGCCAGGCTGGTCAAGTCCAGCAACGCCAGCGTGGTCTACGTAACCCATGACCTTGCGGTTGTGAACGTCGTCGCCGACCGGGTGGCGGTCATGCTTTCTGGCAGGATTGTCGAGCAGGGCGGCCGCAAGCAGGTGTTTGCTGAGCCGCGCGACGATTATACACGCATGCTGCTCGACGCCATACCGCGACTGGTGGCCGAGAGCCCAGGTCCTGCGGCAGATGATACGACCGACAGCGCCCTTGAATTCCAGAAC
>NZ_RZSF01000759.1:0-424 GCF_004023325.1 Mesorhizobium sp. M1A.F.Ca.ET.072.01.1.1
GGTGATGGCGATGATGCCCGAAAGCACAACCGAGCCGGCAAGCGTCACCGCGAATTCGCGGAACAGGGCGCCGGTGAGACCGCCGGTGAAGGCGAGCGGGGCGAACACGGCGGCCAGCGTGATGGTCATGGCGACGATGGCGGACAGGATCTCGCGCATGCCGTTGAACGCCGCCTGCATCGGCGACATGTGATCCTCTTCCATGTGGCGATGGATGTTTTCCACCACCACGATGGCGTCGTCGACGACGAGGCCGATGGCCAGCACCATGGCCAGCAGCGACAGTAGGTTGATGGAGTAGCCGACCGCAAACAGCAGGAAGCAGACGCCGATCAACGACAGCGGAATGGTGACGATAGGCATCATCACCGAGCGGAACGAGCCGAGGAAGAGCAGGATGACGACGATGACGATGGCCACCGCC
>NZ_RZSF01000075.1:0-22445 GCF_004023325.1 Mesorhizobium sp. M1A.F.Ca.ET.072.01.1.1
ATCATCGAAGCGGCGCGCCGCGCGGGGCGGGTCCATGCCGTGGTTCAGAACCGGCGCTATGTCGCCAATGTCAGGCGGATCCGGCGGTTCCTCGATTCCGGCGCCATCGGCAAGCCGACCAGCATCCATGCCGACTTCTTCGTCGCGCCGCACTTCGGCGGCTTTCGCGAGGAGATGCGGCACGTGCTTTTGCTCGACATGGCGATCCACACGTTCGACGCCGCCCGCTACATGGTCGCCGGCGAACCGGCCGGCGTCTATTGCCAGGAGTGGGAGCCTGCCAATTCCTGGTACCGTCAGGGCTCGTCGGCCAGCGCGGTGTTCGATTTCGGCGGCGGCAAGGTCTTCACCTATGCCGGCTCCTGGTGCGCGGACGGTTTCCGCACGAGTTGGGAAGGCAGCTGGCGCATCGTCGCCGAGCGCGGCAGCCTGTTGTGGGACGGGCATGACGGGTTGGAGGCCGAGGTGGTTGCGTCCGGCCGCGACGGTATCATCGACAAGACCCAGTCGATCGAGGTGCCGGCGCTCGACGCGGCCGACAGAGTCGACGGCCATCTCGGCATCATCCAGGATTTCATGCGCGCGATCGAGACCGGCACCGAACCGGAGACGCGCGGCACCGACAACATCAAAAGCCTAGCCATGGTCTTTGGCGCCATCGAAAGCGCCGAGACCGGACGCCGCGTCGCAATCGCAAAGGAAACGCCGTGATGCCGAACCCGCTTCTCGACATCAGGATCGGCACCATGGTGCGAGCCAATCTCGACGACCCGGCCGCCTATGTGAAACAGATCCTGCCGCTCGGCTTCGAGAGCATCCAGCCCTTTTTCTGGCAGACGCTAGGCGGCAAGGACCTAAAGCGCCTGGCGGGCGAAATCCGCGAAGCGATCGGCGATGCCGACGTCACCGTGTCGTCGATCGGAGTGTTCGGCAATCCGCTGGAAAACGGCGAGGTCGACCGCGGCGTGCTCGCGGCGTGGGAGACCGTCATCGACAACGCACATCTGTTCGGCACCACGATGGTCTGCGGCTTCACCGGCCGGCTGCGCGGCAAACCGCTGACCGACAGCCTGCCCCGTTTCCGCGAGGTCTGGGGGCCGCTGGCCAGGCGCGCCGCCGACAAGGGCGTGCGCATCGCCTTCGAGAACTGCGCCATGGACGGCAACTGGGCGAGCGGCGACTGGAACATCGCCCACAATCCCGACGCCTGGGAGCTGATGTTCAACGAATTGCCCGACGACAATCTCGGGCTCGAATGGGAACCCTGTCACCAGCTCGTCTATCTGATCGACCCGATTCCGCAGATCCGCAAATGGGCGCCGCGCATCTTCCACGTCCACGGCAAGGACGCGACCGTGCGCTGGGACGTGATCCGCGAGCACGGCGTGTTCGGGCGGCTGCCATTCGTGCAGATGCGCAGCCCCGGCTTCGGCGACAGCGACTGGACGCGGGTGATCAGCGAATTGCGGCTGGCCGGCTACAAGGGCGCCATCGACATCGAAGGCTGGCACGACCCGGTCTATCGCGGCGACCTCGAGATGACCGGTCAGGTGCGGGCGCTGGACTATCTGAAGCAGTGCAGGGGAGGAGCCAGCTACCTGCCCAATCCGGTGTGAGGACCGGCCGGCGGGAGGAGCCGGCCACCAAGACTACGACCGAAGCAATCGTCGAAACCCTCTGTTGCGAGGGACCAAAAGGGAGGAACGTGCATGAGCATCACGACCAGAAGGACTGTTCTGCGCTCGACCGTCGCGGCGGCTGCCGCGGCGCTCTGGGCCTCGATTTCCACCTTGCCGGCAAAGGCGCTTGACGCCCAATGGTGCAAGGATGTCCATATCCGCTTCTTCGTCGGCGGCGCCGAGGGCGACGCCTTCGGCACCATCGTCTACAATGGCGCTAAGCAGGCGGCGGCCGATCTTGGGCCGAAGGTCGACTACATCTTCTCCCAGTGGGATGTCGAGAAGATGGTGCAGCAATTGCGCGAGGCGGTCGCGGTCAAGCCACAAGGCATCGCCATGATGGGCCATCCGGGCGATGCCGCGATCATGCCGCTGGCCGAACAGGCGCACAAGGACGGCATCAAGATGATGTACCAGAACGTGCCGGTGCCGAAGGTGGCGGAAGCGTTCGGCGGAGGCTATGTCGGCGCGCAGCAGGAGCAGCAGGGCCGCGCGCTCGGCGCAGAGGCGTTCAAGCTAGGCAAGCTCAAGGCCGGCGACAAGGCGATCATGATCGGCCCGTTCGAGAACGAGAATCGCGGCGCGCGCGAGCGCGGCACGGTCGCGGCGCTGAAGGAGGCGGGTGTCGAGGTGATCCAGCTGTCCTCGCCGCCGAGCGGCGAGTGGGCGTCCGATCCGAACCTCGCCATTCCGGTGATCACCGCGGCTCTGCTCAACCACCCCGACGTCAAGGCGGTCGGCTATCCCGGCGGACAGATGCTCGGCAACGTCGCCACCTATATGCAGGCGGCGGGACGCAAGCCCGGCGACATCTTCAACTTCGGCTTCGATACCAGCCCGCAGATCGTCGAAGGCTTCAAGGGCGGCTGGGTGCAACTGACGGCCGACCAGCAGCCTTTCCTGCAGGGCTATCTGCCGATCTTGAGCCTTTGCCAGCAGGTGGTGCTTGGTCTGGCGCCGATGAACGTCGATACCGGCGCAGGCTTCGTCACGCCGCAGAATTACGAGATCGTCGCCGAGCTGGCCAAGCAGGCGCTGCGTTGACCTCCCAGGCGGTCGGTCGGGGTTGGGCCCGGCCGACCGGATCGCCGGCAAGCGGCCGATAACACAATTGGAAGCGAGGATCGCATGGGCGAACGCATCATCGAACTGCGCGACATCAAGAAATCCTACGGTCAGGTCTATGCGCTGGGCGGCGTCAACCTCAGCGTCGACCGCGGCGAGGTGGTCGGCTTGATCGGCGACAACGGCGCCGGCAAGTCGACGCTGATCAAGATCCTGTCCGGCGTGGTCAAGCCGACCAGCGGCGACATCCTCGTGCGCGGCAAGCCGGTGACCGGATGGAGTGCCGCCCGCTCGCGCGATGCCGGCATCGAGACAGTCTTCCAGGACCGCGCTTTGGCCGTGCAGCAGACAATCGTGCGCAACATCTTCATGGGTCGCGAGCTGAGCGGCTTTCTCGGCTGGCTGAAGGTCAACAAGGAGATCGAGGAGGCAAGCCGGCTGATGCGCGAGATCGGCTTCACCTCGAAAGTGTTCACGCCGCATTCCATCGTCGGCCAGCTTTCGGGCGGCGAGCGTCAGGGCGTGGCGATCGCGCGGGCCATCTACAAGCAGGCGGAGCTGATCATCCTCGACGAACCGACGACGGCGCTGTCGCTGACGGAGACCGCCAAGGTCTTCCATTTCGTGCGCCAGGTGCGGGCGAGCGGCCGCTCGATCCTGTTCATCGGCCACAACATTCATCATGTCTTCGACATCGCCGACCGCTTCGTGGTGCTCGACCGCGGCAAGGTGGCGTTGACGGCGGACCGCAGCGAGGTCAAGTCAGCCGACGACCTCATCGACTTCATGGAAGAGATCGCGCATCCGGGTGGCCTGCCAGGGCTACACGAGACGGGCGGAGCGGAGCAGAGAGCGCGATGAGCAAGGCCATGGAACCCGATCTGCAAACACCTCTGGGAAGGGCAAGCGGTCCGACAGCCAAGGAATCAGGCAAGGAGTGGAGCCATCCTTCCGATCACTGGCTGCGCGGCTTCGTCCTCGACAACCGCTCGGCGCTAGGCACGCTTGCCGTGTTCATCGTCATGATGGCGATCTTCATGATCGCAAACCCGGCCGTCTTCACCACCTGGTATCTTTACAGCTCGGTGCTGACGACGCTTCCTGTCGCGCTGTTCGTTGTCGTGCCGCTGGTCTTCGTCGTCACCTGCGGCGAGATCGACCTGTCGTTCCCGGCGACGATGGGTTTCGCCTCATGGGCCTTCGCGATCGTCGTGCAGGCCGGCTACGATCCGTTCCTCGGCATCGCCGCAGCGCTTCTCACCGGCACGCTGCTCGGCTTCCTGGTCGGATCGCTGGTGGTCTATGGCGGCCTGTCGTCGCTGATTGCCACGCTCGGCATGAACTTCCTGCTACGCGGGCTGATCCAGATCATCAACGAGGGCAAGTCGACGGCGCTGACCAGTCTGGCCGGCAGCTCAGCTTACGCGATCTTCTCCGGCCAGCTCTGGGGCATCCCGGTGCAGATCTTCTGGGCGATCGCCTTCGTCGTGTTTTCGGCGCTGCTCTACAACCGCCATCGCTTCGGCGCCCAGGTGAAGGTGGTCGGCGATAACCCGGACAGTGCCAAGCAGATGGGCATCGACGTCCAGCGCGTCCGGGTCAAGGTGTTCGTCTTCACCGGCATCGGGGCGGCGATCGCCGGAACCTTCTCGGTGATGATCAACTTCACCTGGTGGCCGACGGCGGGCGACGGCTATCTGCTGCCGGTGCTGGCATCGGTGTTCGTCGGCGGCACGCCGACCTGGGGCGGTATCGGTACAGTCGTCGGCGGCGCGATCGGCGCGGTCACCGTGTCGTTCATCCAGACCGGCGTCGTGGCGGCTGGTTTGAGCGGCTTCTACGTGCAGTTCTTCAACGGGCTGATCATCATCCTGTCGCTGCTCGGCCACAAATGGAACCAGGCGCGGTATCGCTGAGAGGCTGCGGTTTTCGGACGGCGGTCCGTTGGCCGCCGCTCAAACGCTGGCGACAAACCCGTCCAGCACGCGTTTCTGGCCGGCCTTGTCGAAGTCGATGGTCAGCTTGTTGCCGTCGATGGCGGCAATGTTGCCGTTGCCGAATTTCTGGTGGAAGACGCGGTCGCCGAGCTTGAATGGCGAGGGTGTGTCGGCGACCGATTTGGCGACCAGTTCGCCTTCGATGGTGCGGCCTTTCACCGAGGTGCGGCCGGCGCCATAGCCGCTGTCGGTCTCGCCATAGCCGATGCGTTCGACCTGGTGGCCGGAGCGCGTGCCCCAGTTGCGGTCGGTGGCCTCGGTGCGGTTCGCCTGCGCGCGCTGCCAGCCGGGCGTTGCGTAGGTGTTGGAGAAGCTGCCGGATTTTTCCGCGCCGATATTGTCGAAGCGCGAGGCGCCGTAGGGATTCTGCCGGCCGCCGCCGCGGCCTGAGGCGAAGGAGCCGCCGCCATAGGGATTGCTATAGCCGCCATAGGAATTGCCGCCGTCGGCGACATCGACATGGGCTTCCGGCAATTCATTGACGAAACGCGACGGAATGGTCGATTGCCACAGGCCGTGGATCTGGCGGTTTGAGACGAACCAGACGTGCAGGTTCTTTTTCGCGCGCGTCAGGCCGACATAGGCGAGGCGGCGTTCTTCCTCGAGGCCGGAGCGGCCGCCTTCGTCCAGTGCGCGCTGATGCGGGAACAGGCCTTCCTCCCAGCCGGGCAAGAATACGGTCTCGAATTCAAGCCCTTTCGCCGAATGCAGCGTCATGATCGAGACCGCATCGAGCGATTCGCCCTGCTCGGCCTCCATGACCAGGGCGACATGCTCGAGGAAGGAACGCAGGGATTCGTACTCCTCCATGGAGCGGATCAGTTCCTTGAGGTTCTCCAGCCGCCCGGGCGCTTCCGCCGAACGGTCGTTCTTCCACATGTCAGTGTAGCCGCTCTCATCGAGGATGGTCTCGGCGAGTTCGGTATGCGGCGTGGTCTCCAGCGCCTTCTGCCAGCGCTCGAAATTGGCCGCGACCTCGCGCAGCGCGGCGCGCGGCTTCGGCTTCAGCTCGTCGCTTTCGGCGAGCGTCGCCGCGGCCTCCAGCATCGGGATTTGCATGGCGCGCGCCGTGTCGTGGATCTGGCGGATGGTGGCTTCGCCGAGCCCGCGCTTCGGCACGTTCACGATGCGCTCGAAGGCAAGGTCGTCGCCGCTGTTGGCGACGACGCGGAAGAACGCCAGCGCGTCGCGGATTTCCAGCCGTTCGTAGAAACGCGGGCCGCCGATGACGCGGTAGCTCAAGCCGAGCGTGATGAAGCGGTCTTCGAAGGCGCGCATCTGGAAGGACGCGCGCACCAGGATCGCCATATCGTTGAGGTTGTGCTTCTGCCGCTGGTAGGCCTCGATCGCCTCGCCGATGGCGCGCGCCTCTTCCTCCGAATCCCAGGCGGCATGGACATGCACCTTATCGTCCTCGGGGTCGTTGCGGTCGGTGAACAGCGTCTTGCCGAAGCGGCCCTCATTGTGGGCGATAAGATGCGAAGCCGCACCCAGTATATGCGCGGTGGAGCGGTAGTTGCGCTCCAGCCTGATGATGGTGGCGCCCGGAAAATCCTTGTCGAAGCGCAGGATATTGTCGACCTCGGCGCCGCGCCAGCCATAGATCGACTGGTCGTCGTCGCCGACGCAGCAAATGTTGACAGTGGATTGACGCCGGTTTCCCTCCCCCTTGAGGGGAGGGTGGCCGGGTGAAGCCCGGTCGGGAGGGGTCCTCGCGGCAGTGCTCGACGCTCCGGCGCCTGATGACTGGGCGGCGCCTTCCGCGGCGACCCCCTCCGTCCGCTTCGCGGACACCTCCCCCTCAAGGGGGGAGGATTGCGGCCTCTGCGCCAACAAGCGCAGCCACATGTATTGCGCGGTGTTGGTGTCCTGGTACTCGTCGACCAGGATGTATTTGAACTTGCGATGATAGTCCCTCAGCACGTCCGGATAGGCGCGGAAGATGCGGATCGGGTGATAGAGGAGATCGCCGAAGTCGCAGGAATTCAGCGTCTGCAGCCGTTCCTGATAGGCCTTGTAGAGCTGGCGCCCCTTGCCGTTGCCGAAGCTGCGCGCGTCGCCTTCCGGAATCTCGTCGGGGCCAAGGCCCTTGTTCTTCCAGTTGTCGATCATCTGCGCGAAGGTCTTGGCCGGCCAGCGCTTGTCGTCCAGATTTTCGGCCTGGATCAGCTGCTTGATCAGCCGCACCACGTCATCGGTATCGAGGATGGTGAAATCGGATTTCAATCCGGCAAGCTCGGCATGCCGGCGCAGCAGCTTGACGCCGATCGAGTGGAAGGTGCCGAGCCAGGGCATGCCCTCGACATTCTGCTCGCCGATCAGCAAGCCGATGCGCTGCTTCATCTCGCGCGCGGCCTTGTTGGTGAAGGTGACGGCGAGAATCTGCGAGGGGAAGGCCCTGCCGGTGGCAAGGATGTGGGCGATTCGCGTGGTGAGCACCCGCGTCTTGCCGGTGCCGGCGCCGGCCAGCACCAGAACCGGGCCTTCGGTCGTTTCAACAGCGAGCCGCTGTTCGGGATTGAGGCCGTTCAGATAATCGGGCGCACGGTTCTGCGCGTTGCGTGCGGCCATGGCGCGCGCGGCAAGGCCGGATGGGGCGGCGGGCCGCGCATTCGGTTCGTCAAAAAAGGGCATGTCTTCCGAAAAGCCGGACATCGCCCCCGAATGTAGTGATTCGGCAGCGAAAGGCCAGAAGTGTCTCCGTTTTGTTCTAGTTGTTCCTGTTCGGGGCCGCCTTGACAGGCGCAACTTGCGAGAGAAAGCTGCCAACAGGGCAGGGACGGCAAGCCGTTGCCTCAGAGGCGCCGCAAGCGCGCAACAGTCGAAGGAGTATCGTCTTGGCTGTCACCATCACCTCCCTCGTCCTTTTGCTTATCGGCCTGGTCCTCGGCGGCGGCGGCATCTGGCTGGTGACGTTGGGTGGCAGCTGGTACTACCTGATTGCCGGACTGGCCTTCCTGATCACCGCCTGGCTCGTTTTCCGCCGCAGATCGACAGGGCTCTGGCTCTATGCCGCGATCGTGCTCGCCTCGCTGTGCTGGGCGGTGTGGGAAACCGGCTTTGATTGGTGGCAGCTCGGCCCGCGCGGCGGCATCATCGTTCTCATCGCGCTCTGGCTGCTGACGCCATGGGCCAGGCGGGGATTCACCGGTCCGGACGGACGCGCTCCGCTCATCCTGGCGGTGCTCGCATCGCTTGCGGTGGCCGGCTATTCGATGACCGCCGATCCGAAGGACATCGGCGGCACGCTCAACACCGATAAGGTGACGCCGACGGCCAATCTCGGCGGCGACATGCCGGCGGGCGAATGGCATTTCTACGGCCGCACGCCGTTCGGCCAGCGTTACTCGCCGCTCGCTCAGATCACGCCGGACAATGTCGCCAAGCTGCAGCCGGCCTGGACCTATCGTACCGGTGACATTAAGGGTCCCGACGACATCGGCGAGACGACCTATCAGGTGACGCCTCTCAAGGTCGGTGATGCGCTCTACATCTGCACGCCCCACAATTTCGCCATCGCCATCGATGCCGAGACCGGCAAGGAGAAGTGGCGCTACGACCCGAAGATCAAGCTCGATCCCAACCGCCAGCACCAGACCTGCCGCGGAGTTTCCTATTACGCCGATGCGAAGATCGCGGCGGGCCAGCCCTGCGCGACACGCATCTACCTGCCGACTTCGGACGCCCGGCTTATCGCCCTCGACGCCGCGAACGGGCAAGTTTGTCCGTCCTTCGCCGAAGGCGGCACGCTGAACCTGATGGCCAACATGCCCTTTCCGAAGTCGGGCTACTACTATTCGACCTCGGCACCGCTCATCCTCGCCGGCAAGATCATCGTTGGGGGCGCGGTCAACGACAATTATTCGACCGAGGAGCCGTCGGGCGTCATCCGCGCCTATGACGCGGGCACCGGCGCGCTGTTGTGGAATTGGGATTCCGGCAAACCGGATCAGACGACGCCGCTGCCGGCGGGGCAGAAATACACCAATAATTCGCCCAACATGTGGTCAACGGCGAGCGCCGACGAGAAGCTTGGCCTGCTCTACCTGCCGCTCGGCAACCAGACGCCCGACCAGCTCGGCATGGGCCGCAGCGCCAATGTCGAAAAATTCTCCTCCTCGATCACCGCGCTCGACCTCAACACCGGACAGTTGCGCTGGGTGCGCCAGGCCGTGCATCACGACCTGTGGGACATGGACGTGCCGGCGCAGCCGACGCTGGTCGACATCACGACGGGGAGCGGCGTGGTGCCGGCACTGGTAGGGCCGACCAAGCAGGGCGATCTCTATGTGCTCGATCGGCGCACTGGCGAACCGATCATTCCGGTGAAGGAAGTGCCGGCACCGGGCGGAGCGATCGAAGGCGACCATACCTCGCCGACGCAGCCGTCGTCCGACCTGTCGTTCAACCCGAAGCCGCTGACCGGCGCCGACATGTGGGGCATCACCATGTTCGATCAGCTGGCGTGCCGGATCGAACTGAAGACACTGCGTTACGAGGGACGCTACACGCCGCCCTCGCTGCAGGGCACGCTGGTCTATCCCGGCAATTTCGGCGTGTTCAACTGGGGCGGGGTCGCGGTCGACCCGGTGCGGCAGGTGATGTTCGGCATGCCGACTTATCTCGCTTTCACGTCGAAACTCATTCCGCGCGCGGACGTGCCGCCGCCCGGCGACACCAAGGGCAGCGAGCAGGGGCTCAACCGCAATGAGGGCGCGCCTTACGCGGTGGTGATGGGGCCATTCCTGTCGCCGCTCGGCATTCCCTGTCAGGCGCCGCCCTGGGGCTATGTCGCCGGCGTCGACTTGAGGACCGGGCAGATCGCCTACAAGCATCGCAACGGCACCGTCTACGACATGACGCCGCTGCCCCTGCCGCTCAAGGTCGGCGTTCCAGGCATCGGCGGGCCGATGATCACGGCCGGTGGCGTTGCCTTCCTCGGGGCCGCGGTCGACGACTATCTGCGCGCATATGACCTTACGACGGGCAAGCAGCTCTGGCGCGCGAGGCTGCCGGCCGGCGGCCAGTCGACACCGATGACCTACACCGTCGCCGACGGCCGCCAGTTCGTGGTCATCGTCGCCGGCGGCCACGGCTCGGTCGGTACCAAGCCGGGCGATTATGTGATGGCTTACACGCTGCCCAAGTAGACGAGGACATCCAATCGCGCCGGCCTTTTTCGCCGAGCACGTGGCCAAGCGCCTGCAGCGACGACAGCAAGCGCCGCCTCAGCCAGCCGCTACGCCGGAGGCCTCACGTTCCCGGCATTCCCCTTTTTGCCGTTCGGACCGGGCGGGGCCGCTCCGCAGTTTTCCGTCCCACCGTGACAGCACCATCAACTTTTTCGGAATGACTAAAATGTGATGGATGCGGAAGCCACCGGCAATCGTCATGGTCGAAGTTCGGGTCGAGTGCCGTTGTCGCCGGCGGATGACTGGACCGTGCGCGTTCTAACCCTATCTTGCGCGTCAAACAGTCGTCGAGGAGAGCCATGACCGAACCTGCCGCCAAGCCTGTCGTCACGCAGCCCATCATCACTCAGGCGATGATCGATGCCTATGACGAATATACGCATCTGACGCTGGACCGGCGGCGCTTCATGGAGCAATTGACCCGGCTCGCTGGATCGGGCGCCGCGGCCGCCGCGATCGCGCCGATGCTGGCTGCGAATTCGGCCAAGGCGGCGATCGTCGCCGAGAACGATCCGAGGGTGAAGGGCGAGGACATCACCTATCCCGGCAGCCGCGGCGAGATGAAGGGCTATCTGGTCAAGCCGGCGAACCAGTCCGGCAAACTCGGCACTGTGATCGTCGTCCATGAGAACCGGGGGCTCAATGCGCATATCCGCGACGTCGCCCGGCGCGTGGCGCTGGAAGGCTTCGTCGCGCTGGCGCCGGACTTCCTGTCGCCGCTCGGCGGCACTCCCGCCGACGAGGACAAGGCGCGCGACATGTTCAGCAAGCTCGATGCTGCCCAAGTCGCGGCCGACGGCGTAGCGACGGTCGCCTATCTCAAGACTTACCAAGACAGCAACGGCAAGGTCGGCGCGGTCGGCTTCTGCTGGGGTGGCGGCACGGTGAACACGCTCGCCGTCAATGCGCCGGACCTCAGCGCCGGCGTCGCCTATTACGGCATGCAGCCGAAGGCCGAGGATGTGCCGAAGATCAAGGCGGCGCTGCTGCTGCATTATGCCGGGCTGGACGAGCGCATCAATGCCGGCATCGACGCCTACAAGAAGGCGCTCGACGCCGCGCATATCGAATACACCGTCTATGTCTATGACGGCGTCAACCACGCCTTCAACAACGACACCTCGGCCGCGCGCTACGACAAGAAGGCGGCCGATCTGGCCTGGGGGAGGACGCTCGCCTTCCTTAAGGAGAAACTGGCCTGAGGTGTGTTGATATTCAGGTGAGCCCGGCCTGCGAATGGCGGCTTCCTGCGCTTCCGGTGCTCACTTACTTCAAAGTACGCTCCGCTCCGGTTCTCGGAATCCACCATTCTCGGCTCGGCCTGACCTGAATCTCAACACACCTCGACGGCGGCGGATCACTCCGGCGCCGGCTTGTGCATGGCGACGCCCGCCACAACCAGCGCGATGCCGAGGCAATCGGTGAGGCTCGGAACCTGCCTGAGCACGACGACGCCGATCAGGGTCGCGGTGAGCGGCAAGAGCGATAGCATGAGCGCGAAGCTCGCGCGCGGCAGCCGCGCCATGGCGAGCTGGTCGCAAATGTAGGGGATGACCGAGGAGCAGATGCCGACGCCGATACCGGCGATCATCAGTTGCGGCGCCGAGAAGGCTGGCAGCGCCTCGATGAGGCCGACCGGCAGCACGACGAGGAAGGCGATCGCCATGGCGGTGCCGAGGCCGGCGACGCCGAGGCCTGTCCGGGCGATGCGGTGGCCCAAAACGATATAGCCGATGAACAGTGCGCCGTTGAGAAAAGCCCAGAACAGGCCGACGGATTCGCTCGACCATTTGACATCGATGAGCAGCAACGTTCCGGCGACAGCGATGGCGAGCGCCGCGAAATTGCGGGCTTCTGAGGCCGACCAGCGCGACTCCAATAGTGCCGACGAATTCGATCGCGGCGACCAGCGAGATCGGCAGGCGGTCGAGAGCCAGATAGAAGGCGCAGTTCATCACCGCCAGGCAGGCGCCGAAGGCCAACAGCAGCAGGCGGGCCGAGCGGTCGGCGCGCGTGAAAACCGTCCATGGCCTGGTAAGCGGCGCGAAGACGAGCGCGGCCGTGGCGATGCGCAGCCAGGCCATGCCGAGCACGCCGACCTGAGCGAACAGCAGCGCGGCGAAGGCCGGCCCAAGATAGTGGAAGATCGCGCTGACGCAGAACCAGACATGCGGCGGCACCGCATCGGCCAGTCCGGCGAGGGCAGGGCGTGCAGCGTCGGTGTCGCTGCCGGCCCGGTTTGTCGGACGAACTTGCGCTTCAGAATTCATAGGGTCATTATCGCAGGCGAACTTCGCGACTTATATGGATGATGCACGGCTCCGATCGCCGTTCACCTTCTGAAGAAAAGACAATTATTTGAGACGCCTTCGAAATGAAAATGGCGAGCTGGATGCGGCGGACCTGAAAATCCTGCGACTCCTGGAAAAGGATGCGCGCACCAGCACGGCGGAGCTGGCGCGCGCCGTCGGGCTCTCGGCGCCGAGCGTGGCCGAACGCATTCGCAAGCTGCAGGAGAATGGCGTGATCCAAGCCTATACGGTGAAGATCAATCCGACGGCGCTCGGCATGAAGCTGTCGGCATGGCTGCGAATCAGGCCGGTCCCGGGGCAGCTTGCCGTGGTGGCCGGGATCATTCGCGACCTGCCGGAAATCGCCCAATGCGACCGAGTGACCGGCGAGGATTGCTTCATCGCGCTCGCGCATGTCGGCTCGGTGGCCGAATTGGAGCGGGTGATCGACAGAATTATTCCCTATGCGATGACCAACACCGCCATCATACAGTCGTCGCCGGTCGAGGCGCGCTCGCCGCTTGGCAGTTTAAGGGAGCGCTGAAGGCTCAGTGTGCCCCCGTCTCATGCGCGCCTGCTTGAGAATCGCGCGCCAGCGGATCATGTCGAAGGGGATGGGCTCGTTGTTGTTGGCGATGTGGAAGATCTCGTTGTTGACGTTCTTCAACGATCGCCAGAAATCATAGTCGGTGATGCGCGGATCGGCCGCCAACCGCTCCACTTCGACCTTGATGTCGGTTTTCATGCACTGTCCTCGCACCGCATTCCGCCTGCCGCCCGCGCGTAAACCCGGTGCGGCGGTTTTCGAACGCGCCACTGAGTCGTTCAACAGACTCAATCGGCTTGTTCACGTTAAAACCTTGGTAAGGTTAACGCGGGTGTGCGGCTTTTCAAGCGCTCTTGCGTTTGATGCCGATCGAACGGCCGGCACGCTCCGGCATCGGCAACGCGGCGTGGGCAGCGCGCATGGCTTCAACCTGTGCCATCACATCGGCCGGGAAGGGCGCGACCTTCGGCCCGGCCATGTCGACATGCAGTGCAAGCTGCTCGGACGTCGCGGCCAGCCAGCCATCGACGTGGCGAATCTCCTGATAGGCCCTCAGCCGCTTCTCGTCGTGGTCGATGAGCTGGAACGAGACCTTCACCTTGTGGTCGAGGTGAAGCTCCTGCACGTAGCAGACATGGACTTCCGCCGTGTAGATGGTGAGGCGGCGGTCCCTGGCATAGTTCGGTCCCATGCCCATCAGCTCGAACGCTTCGTCCGAGCAGCGGTCGAACAGCACGTTGTAATAGGCCATATTGAGATGGCCGTTATAGTCGATCCAGTCCTTCTCGATCGCCATCGGCTTGGAAATGATCGGCGCGGGCATCGTCATTTGGTTTTCCTTGATCGTCGCTGGACAGGGCCTGGCTGGTGAGGTTCTCTTCGCTCTGGCGCAATTCCGGTGCTTCACTCTTTTCCTGGAATTGCTTTAGGCATCATCCATAGCTGCATTACAAGAGTGGCCGCTGGTCCATTCGCGGAGGAATTCATGGCTTTGAGCGACCTCAACCCCGTCGAGCGCAACGAGGAAGGCATCGCCGCCGTGCTCGGCATCCTCAAGCAGCGGTTCGGCGAGCGTTTTCAGACCGGCGAGGCGATCCGCGACCAGCATGCGCACACCACCACCTACATCCCGACCCAGGCGCCGGACGGCGTCGTCTTCGCCGAAACCACGCCGGAGGTGCAGGAGATCGTGCGCACCTGCGCCGCGCACCGCGTCCCGGTCATCGCCTTCGGCGTCGGCTCCTCGCTCGAGGGCCACACCAATGCGCCGGGCGGCGGCATCTCCATCGACACCTCTCGCATGAACCGCATCCTCTCGGTCAATCCGCAGGATCTCGACTGCACGGTCGAGCCCGGAGTGACACGCGAGGATCTCAACCGCCATTTGCGCGACACCGGCCTGTTCTTCCCGATCGACCCCGGCGCCAATGCCTCGCTGGGCGGCATGGCGGCAACACGGGCGTCGGGCACCAATGCCGTGCGCTACGGCACGATGCGCGAGAACGTGCTGTCGCTGACGGCGGTGATGGCCGACGGCGAGGCAGTGACGACCGGCAAACGGGCGAAGAAAAGCTCGGCCGGCTACGACTTGACGCGGCTCTTGGTCGGCTCGGAAGGCACGCTCGGCATCATCACAGCACTGACGCTCAGGCTGCAGGGCATTCCGCAGGCGATCTCCGGTGGCGTCTGCCCGTTCCCGACCTTGGAGGCCGCATGCAACGCCGTGATAGCGACCATTCAGATGGGCATCCCGGTGGCGCGCATCGAACTGGTCAACGCGCTGCAGATGCGGGCGATGAAGAATTATTCGAAGCTCGACTACCCCGAGAGCCCGTGCCTTTTCGTCGAATTTCACGGCAGCGACGCCGGTGTCGCCGAACAGGCCGAGACTTTCGGCATGATCGCCGAGGAGAATGGCGGCGGACCGTTCCTGTGGACCAGCGTCGCCGAGGAGCGGACGAAGCTCTGGAAGGCGCGGCACGACGCCTACTGGTCGTCGCTGACGCTGCGCCCCGGCGCCAAGGGGCTTTCGACCGATGTCTGCGTGCCGATCTCCCGGCTTGCCGAATGCGTCACCGAGACCGAAGCCGACATTGCCGAAATGGGCCTGATCGCGCCGATCGTCGGCCACGCCGGCGACGGCAATTTCCATGTGCTGGTGCTGATGGATGTCGACAGCCCGCAGGAGATCGCACTCGCTGAAAAATTCGTCGCGCGGCTCAACATGCGGGCGATCGCCATGGAAGGCACCTGCACCGGCGAACACGGCATCGGGCAAGGCAAGGTAAGCTTCCTGCGCCATGAACTCGGCCATGGCGTTGACGTCATGCGCACCATCAAGCAGGCGCTCGACCCGCTGAACATCATGAACCCCGGCAAGATCTTGCCGAGAGCCTAGAAGCCGAGGGTTGCAGCCGAATTGCCTCTTTATCGCCGCGCGGATGCGGGTAGAGTGCGGCTGACTTTAATCCTAGGCTTTGGAGCCGATGCTCGCTCGCCTGTTCGTGATCTTCGGTGGCCTGTTCGTGCTGGTGCTTTGCGCGGCGCTGGTGGTGCCGTATTTCATCGACTGGACCGGCTACCGCGCCGATTTCGAGCGCGAGGCGAGCACCATCCTCGGCCGCAAGGTGACCGTGAAAGGCGACGCGACCGCGCGGCTCTTGCCATTCCCCTCGGTGACCTTCTCCAACGTCGAGGTCGCAGGCGGCCCTGGCGGACAGCCGGCGATGACGATGGAGACCTTCTCCATGGACGCGGAGCTGGCGCCGTTCCTGCGCGGCGAACTGCTGATCTTCGACATGCGGCTGGTGCATCCGAAGGCGACCATCGATGTTGCCGGCGACGGCACGGTCGACTGGGCGATTCGGCCGTCGACGCCCTTCGATCCCGGACAGATCGCGATCGAGAAGCTGACGGTGACCGAAGGGCAGATCGAATTGCGCCATGCCGCCGGCGGGCGCAGCCATTTTATCTCCGAGATCAACTCGACCGTTTCGGCAAAGTCGCTCGCCGGTCCATGGCGGATGGACGGCTCGCTGCGCTTCGACGGCCTGCGCGCGGAAGTCTCGGCCTCAACCGGCAGAGCGGAAGCCGACGGCCAGATGCGGGTCAGACTCAAAGCCGACCCGGATGCCTATCCGCTCATCATCGAGACAGACGGCAACGCCGGCATCGTCAAAGGCGCGGCGGTCTATTCCGGTCAGTTCAAGGTTTCGGCCTCTGACAAGAATGGGGCCGACAGGAGCTCGGCCGAGCCCGTGAAGGTCAGCGCCGGCAAGCCCGATCCCGGCTTCCGGCTGAACGGCAAATTCGCGCTCGACCATCAGAAGCTCGGTGTCGATGAATTCCGCTTCGAGACCGGACCGCTCGACAACCCCTATACCGCCGACGGCAAGGCCTCGGTCGATCTCGGCCTGAAACCGCATTTTTCGATCGAAGCGAACGGCGCGCAGGTGCAGTTCGACGAGGCGGTGGGCGCATCCGCAGGTGCCGGATTGACGCTCGACCAGCGTATCGCGGCGTTCGAGCAGACGCTTCAGCACATGCCGAAGCCGACGATACCGGGCACGGTCGAGGTCAGGCTGCCGGCCGTGGTGGCGGGCGATACCACGGTTCGCGACGTGCGGCTCTCGGCGGAGCCGGCCGAAGGCGGGTGGTCGGTGAAGTCGCTCGCCGCGACACTGCCCGGGCGGGCGACGCTTGAAGCCGACGGCATGCTGAACGTCGAGGACCATTTCGGCTTCACCGGATCCCTGCTGCTTGCCGTCGGACAGCCGTCCGGTTTCGCCGCCTGGCTGTCGAAGGATGTCGACGACGCGATCCGCCGTCTGCCGGCGGCGGGCTTCAAGGCCAAGGTCGATCTCAGCGAGAACCGGCAGTCGTTCAGCGACCTCGAGCTGATCCTCGGCAAGGCGAAATTTTCCGGCCGCATCGATTCCAGCCAGCCCGATGGCGCCAGGCCCTCGGTGCTGATGCAGCTGGAGGGCGGCGAGCTCGACGTCGATGGGCTGGCGGCCTTCGCTTCGATCTTCGTCAGCGACAAGGGCGCCAACCGCTTCTCCGACCGCGACCTCGATTTCCAGATCAAGGCGGGCCCGGTCAGCGCCGCCGGGCTGACCGCCGACACGGTTGATACGGCGTTGAGGCTGCGCAAGGGCCTGCTCGAGATCGACCGGCTCTCGGTCGGAGGGCTCGCCGGCGCCTCGATCAGCGCCACCGGGCGCATCAAGGATTTTCCGGAAAGCCCGACCGGCAAGCTCGACGCATCCGTGGTGGCCGTCGATCTCAAGCCGCTCATCGATGTCGCAGCCCAGCATTATCCGGACAATCAGGTTTTGAAAGGCCTGGCTGCCCGTGCTGCTGCCTATCCGGAGCTGTTCCAGGACGCCCGGATCGACCTGGTGACAAGTGCCGCCGACAATGGCGACGGCACCACCGGACTCGCGCTCTCCGCGCAAGGCAAGGCCGGCGGTTCCGCCTTCTCGGCTTCGCTTTCGGGCAGGGGGACGCGGGATCGGCTTCCCGATGCGCCGGTATCGGTCACCTTCAATGCCAGGAACCAGAACGCCGCCACGCTGCTTGCACTCTACGGCCTGCCGGCGCTGCCGCTCGGCATGCTTGGACAGGCCACCACCGATATCACGGCCAAAGGCTCGCTGGGCGGCGGTCTGGCAACCAGCTTCAACCTGACGGCCGACGATTTCAGGGCGAGCTTTGACGGGACCATCGCCGAGACAGGGCAAGGCGCCACCGCCAAGGGCAAGGTCAATCTCGACGCCGCCGATATCGAGCCATGGCTGATGACGACAGGTGTCGGGCTGCCCGGCATGGGCACCGGCACGTCGGCTTCGCTCGCCAGCGATGCCGACTTCGGCAATGGGCTTCTGGTGCTGAGCGGGCTCAGCGGCGCCATCAACAAGGCGACTGTGTCCGGCGACGTCAACGCCGACATGAAGGACGGACTGCCGCATCTTGCCGGCGCGCTGGCGCTCGATGAGCTCGACCTCGATCCGCTGGCGGTTTCGTTGTTCGGCGACCAGTCCTTCCTCGCCGGGAAGGATGGTGGCTGGCCGACGACGCCGTTCAGCCGGAAATCGACCCTGCCGTTCAGCGCCGATCTCGACCTCAACACGGCGGCCCTTGCCGCCGGACCGTTCGCGACCGCGCATGACGCGACGCTGTCGCTGAAGCTCGACCGGGAAGGCATCCGTGTCTCGGACCTCAAAGCCAAGCTCTATGAGGGCACGCTGACCGGCCTGTTCGAGCTCAAGAACACGGACGGCACCGGCCTGTTATCGGGTCAGTTGAAGCTGGCGGGCAGTGATCTTGCCGCAGTGCTGCCTGACGCCGGAATCAGCGGCAGCGGCGACATTTCGGCCGCGCTGTCGACCAGCGGCAAGTCTGTCGATGCGATGATCGCCGCCCTGTCAGGGTCCGGCACGGCGGCGCTGAAGGGACTGGCCATCTCCGGCATCAATCCCGATGCCTTTGCCCCCGTCATCGCCAAGGCCGATGCAATCGGACGCGACATCGATGCCGCCAAGACCGCCGGCTTCGCGCCTGAGATCGCCGGACAGGGAAGTTTCGAGGCCGGCAATACCGATATCCCCTTCACAGTTGCCAATGGCACGCTGCGGGCGCCGCCGATCAGCCTCGACAATCCGGCGGCGACGCTGTCTGCGGACGTCACCGCCGACCTCGATGCGAGCACGGTGGCCGCCAAGGGGGCGATCACCTATCGACCGGGCGACGAGGCGCTGGTCGGTTCCGAACCGGCTGTGAATTTCAACCTTGCAGGCCAGATCGGGGCGACGTCGCTCCAGTTCGACAGCGCGCCGCTGGCGCAGTTCCTGACCCAGCGCGCGCTGGAGAAGGAGCAGCAGCGCGTCGAGGCGATGCAGGCGACGCTGCTCGAGAAGCAGAGGCTGCGGCGCGAGGTGCGCTACTACGCTGCGCTGCAGACGGAGCGCGACCGGGCGGCCGAGGAACGGCGCCGGCAAGAGGAAGAGGCGCGGCAGAAAGCCGAGGCTGAAGCCAGGGCGAAAGCCGAAGCGGAGGCGCAAGCGAAGGCAGAAGCCGAGGCGCAAGCCAAAGTGGAAGCAGAGGCAAGGGCAAAAGCGGAAGCCGAGGCCAAGGCTCAGGCCGAGGCCGAGGCGCGGGCCAAGGCCGAGGCTGATGCGCAAGCAGAGGCGGAAGCCGACGCCAAGGCAAAGGCCGAACAACAGGCCGCAGCGGCGAAAGCCCAGGCCGAGGCGGATCGCAGGCGTGCCGAGCAGGCGAGGCTGGAAGCTGAACGCAGGGCGGCTGAGCAGGCACCAAAAGTCGACCGGTCGCTTCCCGGCGTCAACGACGGTTCCGTTCCAGAGCCGCCGAAGCCCAAGTCCAATCCGTTCACGATCGACAACCTCTTGAAGTCGCTGGACGGCGGTTGAAACTCGTTATTCCAGCAAAGCTTCTTAGCGATTTCCGCCCGGAATCGCGGGCGAACAAAACACCCAAGACGTCGCGAAGGACAGCGCTGGATGTGGCGCTCAAACCGGCTCCTGCCGCGAAAGCAGGCGCTTGAGCATAGGCTCGATGCGGGCAAGCTCGTCGAGATGGGCGGCCGACAATTCGGCGAGACGGTCGTCGGCGAGCGGGGTGAGTTGCAGCAGGACGCGGCGGTGGTCGGCCTTGTCTTGATCCCGCGCGACCAAGCCGGCCTCGCTCAGCCGATTCACCAGTTCGACGGCGCTGTGGTGGCGGATGCGCAACCGCTCCGCCAGATCGCCCACTGCCACCGGCCCGCCGCCGGGATAGCCCTTGATCGCCAGCAGCGCCTGGTGCTGGCGCGGGGTCAAGCCCGCCTCATTCGCCTGCAACTGGCTGAATTCGAGGAAGCGGCGGATCAGGTAGCGGAACTCCGAAAGCCGCTGATAGTCGGCCTGGCTGATGGCGGGACGTGGTTTCTCCGGATGCGTCATGCCACGACTTATCGCCCTTTCCGGCCAAAGCTCAACTCTTATGAAAGCCTGGCGCATCCATGACCAAAATGACGCGGAGCAACCACCAAAAACGGCCTTGAAGAATTATATCGTGTTACGATATGTAGCCGTCCGACAACCGGACGGTACCGCGCCGCCAGAAAGCTCAGCTCCCCAGTGAAATCCGCTCATGCCGGAAACGGCCATCTCCGCGACTTCACCACCGATCCGCGAGTGCTCATCATCGCCGCCATCGCAGTCGTTGTCGCGACCGCCGGGCTGTTTGCCGGCATCGCGCTGTTGAAGCTGATAAGGCTCGCCACCAACATCGCCTATTTCGGCCAGTTCACGCTGGCCGAGCTTAGGCTCGAGGACACGCCGCTCGGCTATGGCGCCGTGCTGGTTCCAGTGATCGGCGCGCTGGTCATCGGGCTGATGGCGCGCTTCGGCAGCGAAAAGATCCGCGGCCACGGCATTCCGGAAGCTATCGAAGCAATCCTGCTCGGCCGCTCGCGGCTCGACGCCAAAGTGGCGGTATTGAAGCCATTGTCGTCGGCGATCTCGATCGGCTCCGGCGGACCGTTCGGCGCCGAGGGGCCGATCATCATGACCGGCGGGGCGATCGGCTCGCTGATCGCGCAGATGCTGCCGGTCAGCGACAATGAACGCAAGACGCTGCTGGTTGCGGGCGCGGCGGCCGGCATGACGACCGTGTTCGGCACGCCCATCGCGGCAATCATGCTCGCCGTCGAGCTGCTGCTGTTCGAATGGACGCCGCGCAGCTTCATCCCGGTCGCCGTTGCCGCCATCGTCGCCGAGGTCGAACGCACCTTGCTGCACCTGCCCGGACCGATCTTCCCGTTCTCGGGCAGCATGGAAGCGTCGATCGCCGGATTGGGTGGCTGGGTGCTGGTCGGGATTGCCGCCGGCCTGCTCTCCGGCTTGCTGACGCAAATGGTCTATGCGTGCGAGGACGCCTTCCAGAAGCTGCCGATACACTGGATGTGGTGGCCGATGATCGGCGGCCTGGTGGTCGGTATCGGCGGACTGATCGAGCCGCAGGCGCTCGGTGTCGGCTACGACAACATCGCCAACATGTTGGATGGCCATGTGCTGGCGGCGGCCGCACTGACGCTTTTGGTGGTCAAGGCCATTGTCTGGTCGGTGGCGCTGGGTTCGGGAACGTCGGGCGGCGTGCTGGCGCCGCTCTTGATCATGGGCGGCGCGATGGGCGCGGTGCTTGCCGGTATCCTGCCCGAGGCGACGCCCGGCTTCTGGCCGCTGCTGGCGATGGCCGCGACCATGGGCGGCACCATGCGCGCGCCGCTGACCGCGACCTTCTTCGCGGTCGAACTCACCGGCAACACCCACATGCTGGTGCCGCTGATCGCAGCCTGCGCCACCGCCCATGCCGTCACCGTGCTGTTGATGAAGCGATCGATCCTGACCGAAAAGGTGGCGCGGCGCGGACACCACCTCGTTCGCGAATACCGCGTCGATCCCTTCGCGCTGACCAGGGTGCGCGAGGTGATGACGACCAAGGTCGAGAGCGTGCCGGCGACGATGACGCTGCACGGCGCGGCGGCATTCCTGACCGCGCCGGACACGCGCCATCCGAGCTTTCCTGTGATCGACGAGAAAGGCCATGTGCTCGGCCTCATCGATCCGCCGGCGATCCTGCGTTGGCGCCGCGCCGGCAAGCACCGCAAGACGACGCTCGGCGAACTTTTGGCCGGCAGCAAGGTCACGCTCGCCTATCCCGACGAATATCTGGAAGGACTGTCAGACAAGCTGCTCCTGGCCAACGTCTCGCATCTGCCGGTCGTCTCGCGCGAGGATGCACGGCTGGTCGGCTATATCGGCTGGAGGGACCTGATGCGGGTGCGGTCGAAAAAGCAGGCCGAGGAACGCGACCGTTCGGCCCTGCTCAGCTTCGGCGCCAAGCGCAAGGCGCAGGAAAGCCTCGGCGATCCGGTCTGAGGCCGGTCAAGATGCCCTGCCGCCGCGCTTTGCCCAGGCGAGCACGTAGAGTCTGAGCGCGGAGGAGAGGTTGGCGTCACGGGTCCGCGTTTCGTCGATCTCGGCAACGAGGGCCGCGAGCGACAGCGAGCGCTGCGTCGCGATCGCCACCAAATCGTCGTAGAAGGGTTGCTCCAGGGAAAAACTGGTGCGGTGGCCGCGGATCGTCACCGAGCGTTTTTCGACAGCGGCCATCCGGGCGCTCAGCGCCGGTCCGGATCGCCGGGCTTTTCGCGGCGATGGCCGTCCATGAATTTTTCCGTCATGTCGGACGTCAGCCGGTCACGCTCGCGCTCGGCTTTGGAACGGCCGTGCAACGCCCGGTTTTCCCCGGCCAGGCGTTCCTTCTCGATGCGCGCTTTCTGCTTGCGGGCCTGGCGGAGATTGACGACCTCGCCCATTTCCCCGGCTCACTTCTTGCGAAAGGCGTCGAGCGAAACCACTTCGGCACCCTTGCCGCCGGTATCGGCGGCAGCCGGCTTCTTCTCGGCCTCGGTGGCCTTTTTCTTCGATTCCGGTTTCTTTTCGGTCACGACCGCGATCGGCAGCTCCGGGGCCGGCGCGGCGTCGTCGTCTTCCGCGGCGTTGTCCGCCTTGACGTCGAATTCGAGTTCGAAATTCACCGACGGGTCATAGAAACCGCGCACGGCGGAGAAGGGGATTTCGAGCTTTTCGGGCACGTCGGAAAAGGAG
>NZ_RZSF01000760.1:0-424 GCF_004023325.1 Mesorhizobium sp. M1A.F.Ca.ET.072.01.1.1
GCGGTAGGCGCTGTCATTGTTGGTGAAGAGGGCAATCCGCTCGCCTGGCAGCACGCCATATTCATTGGCGTAACGCTCCGCCGCATGCGCCAGCATGACGCCCGGCCGGTCATTGCCGGGAAAGACGAGCGGCCGTTCGAAGGAACCGGTGGCGAGCACCACGGTCCTGGCGCGGATCGCCCAGTAGCGGTGGCGCGGCTCGCCCCTGGCGGGGCTCTCCTTGTGGTCGGTGACACGCTCCAGCGCGGCAAGCGTGTTGCCGTCATAGTAGCCCCAGACCGTGGTGCGCGGCAAAAGCCGCACATTGTCGTTGCCTTCGAGCTGGCCGGCTGCGCGCGCCGCCCAGTCGGCCGCCGGCATGCCGTCGATGGTCTCGCCGGACCAGTTGGCCGAGCCGCCGAAGCGCGGCTCCAGCTCGGTGAGG
>NZ_RZSF01000761.1:0-422 GCF_004023325.1 Mesorhizobium sp. M1A.F.Ca.ET.072.01.1.1
CTGGTGAAAGCGGCGAGGTTGAAGTCGCTGCCTTTGCTCACCGGATAGGCGACCATATGGAAGCCGGGATGGAGGAAGGCGGTGATGCAGTCGCCGGCGGCGATCGCCGCAAAAGCCTGGCCGGCGGCGCTTGTCGCTGCAACCGTTGCGCGCCAGGCCAGCTCGCCCGAGAAGCGGTTCTTCCCGAAAGCCGGCTCTCGACCCACAAGCACCGTGCGAACCGACGACCAGACGCCGTCGGCGCCGATCAGCAGGCCGCCGGCGGCGTTGATGCTGCCGCCATCCGTTTCGGCGGTGACGGCGATGTTTTGCGGCTGAACAGCGACGTCCGTCACCCGCGCGCCGGTGACGAGTTGGATCTCGGGATGCTCTGCCATGCGCGCCGCCAGCGCGGCCTGCAGGTCGGCGCGGTGCGCCACCAG
>NZ_RZSF01000762.1:0-421 GCF_004023325.1 Mesorhizobium sp. M1A.F.Ca.ET.072.01.1.1
CGTCAGCGTTTACCGGAACGGGATCACGGACGAAGGGGAACTGTTGCAGGCACTTTCTAAGCGCCGCTTGGCTTAGGCCATCACCGCAGTTTTCTGGCGCTAACGGCAGCGCGACATCGTCGGCATGTCCGCCAGCTGCCCGATTGAGTCGCTTACCTAAGCACCCACCAAGCGGTGACCGCCCACAGCAAAAACAAGAGCGCAGCACACGCGATCAATATTGCTCTTAGCATTCGCCACCTTGGCGGCTCAGCCGGCAGAAGCCCAAATTGCTGCGCACGCTCCGTAGCGATTTTCAGCAGGGCCGCAGTGGTTTCGCGTGGCGTCCATCCTTGTGCCTCGGACGTAGTCATCAGCGCTGCGATGGCGGCCTCTAATGCGACTTCACAGTTGACGTCCCGATCTGGGCTACCCCTTGGCA
>NZ_RZSF01000763.1:0-418 GCF_004023325.1 Mesorhizobium sp. M1A.F.Ca.ET.072.01.1.1
ATCCTCCTGATGCATGCTACGCGAGGTTCGATTGGAATCCAAGGCCGGAAAACGGCATGCTCTGGTCATCGAACTCGAACCCGAAAGGACACGGCAATGACCACCACCCTTTACAGCACGCTTCGTCGTCCGGTTCTCGACCTCTTCATCGCGCCGTTCAGGCCACGCACGCGCGGCCTGCTTGACCGCCGTTCGCTGTCGGACCATTTCCTGCGCGACATCGGCATGCTCGACGGACGCGTGCCTCCCGGCACCCTTCGCTGAGGCAAGTCCGGCGCCTTGACCGACGCGAGGGAGGGAAAGATGGATGCATTATCGCAGGCTCTGGCGAAGAGCCGTCAAACGATCAGCGCCTATGAGGACTATGCGGAACGCTACGATCAAATCGTGCGGCATGTCCCCAACGACAGAGAACAGG
>NZ_RZSF01000764.1:0-417 GCF_004023325.1 Mesorhizobium sp. M1A.F.Ca.ET.072.01.1.1
GTTTTCTGACAAGGTTTTTGGCGTGTCAGCATCATCCCGGCCACCGGCCTGCCTCGGTGAACGATTTGCATTGCTGAAGCTCCCGCTCTCAAGGAGTTCGGCATGACCCGGTCCCGTGTCGAATGCCTGGACGGGCTTCGGGCGCTTGCCGCGATGTGGGTGCTTGTCGGGCACTGTCTGCTTCTGACCGGCTGGCGTGTTCCGATCCTGGGCGAACCGGATCTCGGCGTTGATCTCTTCATCATGCTGTCCGGTTTCCTGATGGTGTTCCACTACCAGCTTCGCCAGGACAACGAGCCTTGGCAAAGGCCGGAGACCTGGCTGAAATTCTGGACGCGCCGCTATTTCAGGATAGCGCCGCTGTTCTATGTCATGCTTTTCCTGGCGCTGGCGCTCGGGCCCTATCTCTACGAATCC
>NZ_RZSF01000765.1:0-416 GCF_004023325.1 Mesorhizobium sp. M1A.F.Ca.ET.072.01.1.1
TCGGAGGCCTGTCGATGGAAATCCCGTCCAGGCCGCAGCCGCGCGAGCCGCTGCCGTCGCGGTCGGCAAAAGCGGAGCCGAGGGTCGACATCGTGCTTCTCGCCGCCGGGCGCTCCAGCCGCATGGGCGGGCCGAACAAACTGCTGGCGCTGTTCGACGGCAAGCCGCTGGTGCGGCGCACCGCCGAGCGGGCGCTGGGATCGAAGGCGGCCAACGCCATCGTCGTCACCGGCCATCAGCGCGAGCGGGTGCGCTCGGCGCTCTCAGGTCTCGACATCACGCTTGCCCACAATCCGGACTTCGCCGACGGGTTGGCCTCGTCGCTTAAGGCGGGCATCGCGCGGGTCGCGCCCGACGCGGCCGGCGCCATCATCGTGCTCGGCGACATGCCTGGTATCTCGTCTAAGGATCTCGAT
>NZ_RZSF01000766.1:0-416 GCF_004023325.1 Mesorhizobium sp. M1A.F.Ca.ET.072.01.1.1
CAGGCGGCCAATTGCGGTTTGAGACGGCGATTGTCTACAGTGAACGGCGAGAGGGGTCTTCATGCATTCAACCAGCCATTCAAAGACGTCGATCGGCGGCATCAGCCGCGAGCGCATTGCCATGCTGCGCGACACGGAGGCTGAGGTTTTCCGCAAGGCGCGGCCGAAATCCGAGGCCAAGGCCGGCAACGGCCTGCCCGGCTTTTTCGGCGGCGTGCCGATGCACTGGATGAACGATTGGCCGACGCCGTTTCCGATCCTTGTCGACAGCGCCAGGGGCGCCACCATCACCGACATCGACGGCAACCGGCTCGACGATTTCTGCCTCGGCGACACCGGTTCGATGTTCGGCCATTCTCCGCCGCCGGTCGCCCGCGCCATCCGCCGACAGTCCGGGCGCGGTCTGACCTATATGC
>NZ_RZSF01000767.1:0-415 GCF_004023325.1 Mesorhizobium sp. M1A.F.Ca.ET.072.01.1.1
GATCATACGCCGCGTATGTCAATTGGCATACGATGCGTATGTAAGTTGGGCCAGACCGTATGCACCGACCTCGCAAGGAGATGATTGCCGAGACGCGCGCCAAGCTGATCGCGGCCGCCCGCCACGCTTTCGGCACCATCGGCTATGCGGACGCCTCGATGGATGATTTCACCGCCTCGGCCGGGCTGACGCGCGGCGCGCTCTATCACCACGTCGGCGACAAGAGGGGATTGCTGCAGGCGGTCATCGCCGAGATCGACGGCGAGATGGCTGCCCGGGTGAACGAGGTGGCGGCGAGGGCGCCGACCCGCTGGCAGCATTTCGTCGACGAATGCACCACTTACATCGAACTGGCGCTGGAGCCGGAGATCCAGCGCATCATGTTCCGCGATGCTCCGGCGGTACTGGGTGATCC
>NZ_RZSF01000768.1:0-413 GCF_004023325.1 Mesorhizobium sp. M1A.F.Ca.ET.072.01.1.1
GATCAAGATCGGTTCTGCGGAGCGGCAGCGCTATGCCGGCTGGTACAAGGACACGATTAGGGCGCTGGCCAAGGCCGGCATCTCCACCATCTGCTACAATTTCATGCCGGTGGTCGACTGGACCCGCACCGATCTCATGTACCGGCTGGCGACCACCGGCTACGCGTTGCGTTTCGATGCGATCGACTTCGCCGCCTATGACGTCTTCGTGCTTAAGCGCAAGAATGCCGAGGCGAGCTACAGCCCGGCGCGTCTCGAGGAAGCGGAAGCGCGGCTGAAATCGCTCAGCGACGAGCAGATCGAAAAGGTCGAGCGCAACCTGATCGCCGGCCTGCCGGCCACCGAGCGCAAGTACAATCGCGAGACGATGCGCGAGGCGCTCGCCGATTACGACGCGATCGGCCCGGCTGAAC
>NZ_RZSF01000769.1:0-413 GCF_004023325.1 Mesorhizobium sp. M1A.F.Ca.ET.072.01.1.1
GGGAAGGCCGATGACGGGAGGACACTTCTTCCCTGAGGAGCATCCAGCGATCACGGCTGGTGTGATAACCGATTTTCTCAAGAGTCGAATGTCTTGATAACTGTCCTTGGCTGACTTGGCGGTCAGCCTGCAATGACATGCGCCGGCATGCCGATGGCCTGTCCACGAGTTTGTCGTTGACGCTGTGAGGACCAACCCGATGTCGCAGCTTTGGCCCAAGCACTTCCGCCTGCTCAGCGCTTGACTATGAATTGAATCGATCTAATTTTCTGCCCAGATCCACCGGCGTACTTCACATCATGAGCGTGCAAATCACGATGCAAGCCGCGACGCGCGGACGCTGGGCCGTGGCCGGCATCTTCCTCGCCAACGGCTTTCTGACCGGCAGCTGGGCACCGCAGATCCCGGTGTTC
>NZ_RZSF01000076.1:0-22012 GCF_004023325.1 Mesorhizobium sp. M1A.F.Ca.ET.072.01.1.1
CGAACCGGCTCTTCATCATTGGACTTAAGCGTAAGCTCTGAAATCGTCATGTGTCGAAGCCCTTAAAGGCTCCGAACATCGTTCCTCACGGTCACGCGCGAAAGGTGCTGTCAGAACAGCGCTTACTTTTGATCACTCAAGTATTCGCTCCTGGTATGGGGTCAAATCCGCATCGCCCATTTCCCGTATATCGCAATTTTGAGCGATTCCGAGATAAATCTACAAGCCGCTTCTTTCCCCCGTCAGGCCAAGGCTCAGCTCAACGATCCTTAGAGCGTGAGTTCGTAAAAGGTCCCAGTTCACCGTCACAATGAGTGCAGGCGGTTACCGTCTTCGCACTACGCTCGACGGTTCAGTGTGCTTGCAGTCTGGAAACTGATTGCATCCACGAAACATCGATCCGTCTTTGTTGCGCCGCTTCACCAATTGGCCGACGAGGCAAGCTGGGCATTGGCTCAATTCGGCTCCCTCAATCGTTTCGAAACGGACTTCATCGCCGGCGATCTCGCAAAGCTCTTGGATATAGCGGGATGGCTGACGGCGATTGGTGAGCATGTAGATGCCTCGGCTGGCACGCGTAAGCGCTACGTAGAACAGGCGTCGTTCTTCCGCGTACGCGAAGGTCTCGGGGCGGGGAATGACCAGATTCAGCAACTCATCGTCTTCGATGCGGCTTGGCACGCCATAGTTGCCTTCGCTGACATCGAGCAGGACCGTATAGTCTGCCTCAAGGCCCTTGGCCCTGTGAAATGACAGCCCCGTCACCTCTATGTTGGCAAAGGACGGCGGCCTTCCTTCAAAAGGATCGAGGACGTTATAGCGCCACAAAACCAGAACCTTGAGTTTGTCACGCTTTTCGTCGCGCCACCGGTTGGCGATGGCACCCAAAGCGGCATCAAGCCGTTCGAGCAGGCGCTGGCAGGCCGCCGCAAAGTCTGGCTTGTCGCGCTTATCATCGATGGGAATGACGCGGATTGATCGTGAGACGGCCGGGCGCGTCGAGCGGACGGACTTCTTGATCTGTTCAGGATTGCGCTGGACGAAATTAGCGGCTGTTTCGGCAATGAGCTGGTTACAGCGATACGTCTGCTCCAGGCGCTCCTGCCAACTGGTCCCGAAGTTCCCTTCGAACCGTGTAAAGATCGTGATGTCCGATCCGGCAAAGCGATAGATCGACTGCCAGTCGTCTCCGACCGCGAACACCTTGCTGAACGCTTTCTGCTGTTTGAGCGCCTTGATGAGGTTAGCGCGCGGCTCGGAAATGTCCTGAAACTCGTCCACGAGAATGAGGGAATAGGGGCTTTGATATCGACCTGTCTCGACCAGCCGGACCGCATCCGCGATCATCGAATCGAAGTCGATCCGCCTGGTTTCTTCTAGTTTTCGGGAATACCCCTGAGTGATCATCCAGACCACGCGCGCGAATAGCTTCGCGCGCTCCTTGTCATGCAAGGTCTTGGCACGTTCGAGCAGCATGTCGAGCGTAAGATGGCTGGCGCGAATGTGCTTCAAGCAGGTGGATATCAGCTGGTGATAATGCTTGATAATCACCGGATCGAGCGCCTTGGTGATTTCGGCGTAGCTCCTGCGCTCGAAAGGTATGGAGCGCCGCGCCAGTTCGGATTCGATTGTGCTGAGCAGCGTCTCGTTACTGGCCTGGGCGGAAGTCGTCTCGAAGAAATCGATCTCGTTCCGGCGATATGCCAGCCGTTTGTTCTCGGCGTGCTTGGCATAGTCCGCAAAGGGTGAGCTTCCGTCCGTGTTGATCGCGAAATGCTCGTGCACGGTTGCGGTCTGCGGATAGTAGAAATCGGGATGCAGATGGCGGACCGCGTCACCATCTTCCTCTACTGCGATCTGCCGTTCGTATTCGAAGATGACGGAATGCAGCCAAAGCCAGTTGGCGATCTTCTGTTCCTGCAACGACTTTACGACAATGCCGGACAAGGAACCAATCGTGGCGCTACCCTTTCGAAGGCTGTCCGAAACGTAGCGCCGATAGTCGGCCTGCCCGTCAAACACCTCGATCGGGATATCGGCTTTGGGATGCACAACGAGAAGCTCGGCCCACATCCGGGCGAATTCCGGGTCGCTCTCGCCAAGGCTCTGGATGATCGCCTCGATGACCTTGGTTTCGCCAGCCGGATGATCCACCCAGTTGGCGAGCTGGGGCGGTCGGCCCTCGACCTCCTCGATGATTCCGCGCCCAAGCGCGTGAAACGTCGTGACGCGACACTCCAGGGTGTCCTCAGCGACCTGCAGCTGGGTGGCGATCCTCGTCCTGAGTTCATCGGCTGCGTTTCTGTTGAAGGCCAGGAGCAGGATCTCGTCGGGGCGATAGAGCCGTTTTTCCAGGACGTAGGCGACTTTGCCGACCATCGTCGCGGATTTGCCGGACCCTGCCGAGGCCACCAGCAGGTTGCTGTCCTCCAGGCGGATACAGGCCTCGCGCTGCTGGTTGGAAAACGAGCGCCGGTCGAGATCGTCGAAGAACGACTGGAACTTGACAAATTCCGAGCGGACGAAAGCCTCGTTGTAGGCATGGCGGACGCCGGGGTCGGTTATCATCGCGAACGAGGCCGGAAGGGAGGCCTTCAGTCCTGCCGGCATCAGGTCTGGGTCCAGAAGCGGGTGAGACAGGGCGGCCGCTGCGGCGCCAGGGACGCCGGCAACGGCCGTGCCCAGATCGGCCTGTGCAAGATACTGTCTGTTGCCTTTGGTGATTTCTCGGAGGCGCTCGTCGACATCGAGAAGGCGATCCTTCTCGGTGGTGATCAGCCCAAAGAGGTGAGTGTTGATGAAGGCATGAAGGTCTGCCGCCAGCTGTGTGGCCGCGACAGCCGATAGTGCCGAAAGAGTGTCTGTTCTGCCGCGGGCTCGGATTTCGACAGTGTGCCACAGCAGTGCCTTGCTGGTCGAAATCGACACGATGTCGAGGCAGCTAAGCTGCACTTCGCCATCTTGAGCCAGCCGGAAATGTCCCGAGATTTTCGGGTCTAGGGTCAGTTTCCATTTTCCCGCTGGAAACATCCGCGCAAAGAAACCTGGGCGGTAGGTCCGCGAGCGGTCAGATACCAATTTGGTCAAGGCCACGTTCAATACGCTCAGTAGGCAAGAGGTCCTCAGGAGCGAATATCAGCAACAAATTGAGATGTTCCAAATCATCGTGGCCAGACACTGATCGGGCCCCGATCTAGGCTCTTTTCGTCGCCCGTCACGGGAAGAACGCAACCGCGTCGGGCCGTCAACGATCTCTTTAGATGGTTGCGACGAGTTACACCCTGCCAAACGCCGGGCTTTCCTTTTACGTCCTACCGCGCCAATGATAAGAATCTGGAGTGAAGGGGTAGTAGATGGCAATCGTTCGACGAACCTTCGACGCCATTCGAAGCAGTCTAACCGGCATCGGATTTCTTAGTATTAGTGGGAGCTGGAATCCGCCAATCGCACAACGGACGACGATTTTGCGGCTGTTCAATTTCTTAGAGAATCGGCGCGTGCTCTACGTGCCGATGCATTTCGAGGTTCCGGACCAAGTTGATCAGTCGGTGAGTCAGATTCGCAATGAGCTTACGCAAATCTTGAACGACCTTCCCGAGAACTCGTCAGCTGCACGCTGCGTCCGGCATCTGCGAACAGCCTCCCGGTGCTTTCTGGAGGATGCGCCGCCGGATTACCGAAACATCGCCTATCGTCTGCGCAACGACGTCGATCGTGGATCACCGATCCGATGGCATGACGATGACGAGCGCCCGTTGACACCCGGCTATTTCGTGGCGCTGGGGGAGTTGCGGGCAATCTTCGGATTGCAGCTTTCGGCGCTCGCCGCCGAATTCGAGATAGACGTGGAGGAAGACCTTGCGTCAATCTTCCCCGTTGCGGTCGAACGCCACGATTGAATCTGTAGTGCTACAGGACTGACGACGCGCTGACATGTGCGTGTGGATAACGTCCAAGCTGGGGGGGTATGTGACCGAACGTAGGGGCAAGGATTCAACCGGCGAATGGCCAACTATTACCGAAAGGCATTGGTATGTGCTGTCTATCGTCAGTGCGACGTTCACGGCCGTCGCTATTGTAGCCGCTTTTCTATTCATTTTCGGTGACGGCTTCGATGGCGAGCATGATACCCGCTTAGCCCAAGCGCTCGCCCCTTTCGGCGTTGCCCTGTTCGCGCTGGTAACTTTTTGCACGGTTAGCTGGCGAGGTTCCATTAGCGTTCGGCAGGCCAATCAAGCTGAGAACGAAGGGCGCGCGAAACTGCTACAGGAGGGAGCTAAACTCTTGAGCGAGCCAAGCAAACCATCCCATGTGTCTGCCGGTGTCGCTACACTAAGCGTGCTCATTCATAGCGGGCAACGGGACTATGCGTGGAGTGCAATGAACCTGCTCGCTGATTTTGTCGAAGATCACATGCGTAACTATCACGGCAACCGGCATCGAGAAGAGATTTCTGGCGTCATGCGGTCGGGCGACGAGGCCGGTTTTAACACCGGCCGAAGCATCACCTTCTACGTTGTAGAATCCGAAGAGGATTACCCCTACGACGATGATCCAGTATACTGGCATTACATTCCAGGATTCGCCTCAATAAAATATTTTGGAGGAGAATTTATTTTTGATGACGAATATGAGATTGATAGATTGAAAAATGTGTCGTTTAACGGTGTAACAGTATCGCAATGGAAGCATGTAACAGTTGACGGTCGATTTGAGAGATCCATGTTCAAGAATTGCGGCATCGCTCGTGTCGACTCGATTGATTCGCTGAATTTTCATGCGAATTCTAAATATGCTTTTGAGAAATGTGATTTCTCCAACTGCATATTCGCGGATGAGAAAATACTCGCGGTGGATTTTCGAGAGGGCGAAAACTACTTTCGTGCTGATGCCCTCCTACACTCGCCGGCGGAACTGCCGCAATCGACTGGGCTGCGTTGCTGAACCGCAGAGAATGACTGAACATTTGGCTTGGATTAGCTTAACCGGAACCGTTGCCCGACGTGGCAACGTTGCTGTCATCCCGAAGCAGAGTCATCGTCCAAAAATGTGGCGGAATCGGCAATCGATATGTCAGGCAAGCCATTAGAACGATCGGCCATAGTCCGTACCTCATCGCTGAAAGCTCATTGAACTCCTCACAGGCGATGATCTCTTTGCGAATCTGTTCAAGTAGAGCATCCGGACCGCTAGCTGTCCCGAGGTGTGCAATACAAGAACCATGCACCTCCGAATTGAGATATAAATGCTCTTCCGACGTCGTATCCGGTATCCACAGCTGCCAGGTGCTGTGCGCCATGTCTTTGGCGTGGAAATCAGCCAAGACGGCGAAACTATTCGAATCTTGAAAAATCGCCAACCACACGCCGAGTGTCGGATAAAGGATGCTGCCCACTGTCGCCTCCTCTCGATAACCCTCGACTGCTCTCGGGTGCATCGCAAGGTCGGCATAGTCGCGGAAGACGCACGGGTACTTTCCATTGGCTCGATAACTGAATATCGAGGACAGAGTGATTTGCTCGATCCATCGCCGTAAAAAATCAAAGGCCTTGCATTGCATTAGAAATAGGCCGACGGTCGTGATCTCGATCGCATGGTCGTCTCGCAATGGGGTGTAGAGAGCTGGGTTGTTTTCGATTGTATTGCAGATCATGTTCATCGATTTCTGCAATTCAGCGTCCAAGGCGGCTTGAAAAGCTGACTCAGTTTTTTTGTACGTGAGCGCTTTTGTGTGAATTAGCCACAAGCCATGGATGGCCAAACGCCCAAGACCCTGGAACAGTTTCAGATTAATGTCTACACTCGCCGGTGACGGAATGGAAATACCGAGACCATCCTCAATCGCACAGTAGGGTGATATATGTTTCTCTACGAATGAAGTGGCGATGATGCGGTTGAGCTGCATCATTTTTTTCATCACCTCCTCCAAACTTTTGGCGAGCTTGGACCTGCCGAAATGAGCGTGAGATAGATGCCACATTCGCAGTGTGGCGATGACGCTTGTTGAATAGGCCGCTTCGAGATTTTCCGCGTCGCGGCACCAGACAAAGACAGTCCAACTTGCTAGGTAGATTTGTCGCACTTGCCGAAGACGATCGAAAAGATTTTTCGGCTGTGTGTCAGCTAGTTGCCGCAGCAGCTCTTCGAAATGCGCGAGGCAGACACTTGGCTCATCGACCAGCGCTACGGCCTTTCGAAATGATGTCTGCATTGCCTTCGGGAAAATGTTTTCGCGAAGCAGGCCTGTGGCGATCAGGTCTGCGATGTGGTCGCCATTCCACTCCACGAACTCGAGCGTCCCGAGTTTTGTCTTTGCTTCGATGAAGCCTTCCACCTGCGGCCTCACATCCTCCTGCATATCCCCGCCGAAACAAACCGCGACTATGACCGGCAAGCCCTTGTACCGGAGAGGCACATGCTTTGGGATGTAGACTTCGATGACCTCCTCGAGCGAAGGTCTCAACGCTTGGTTCCCTCTTGTCCAGTTGTCCCGGGTCAGGTCGCCGGACTTGATCGAAAGGAGAAACAGCGATTTTTCGCCCGTCTGAGGATGAGGGCCGATCGCGGCCACATCGACGCCATACTGGCGAGTTCCGCGTTTAGGGCGTGAAACGATTGTGTAGCCGACTTCGCTCATGATGTCCGGCAATACCACGTCGAGTTCGTCCCTTTCGTTGAGGGACGCTAGATATTGTTTCAGAAGCAGCTTCACTTCGGGCGCTCCTCGACGCGAAGCCGGTAGATCAGGTAGTTGAGCCGGGCTGGATAAAGAACGTCCATGCGCGGCAATGCGGACGATGTTTCAAAGCTTTGCAACTGCATCACTTGCCGGATGGGCTCACCGGAGCTGTCGGGATAAACGTAGACCACAGATGAACGTCCGTAGAGAAGGGTGCTCTTGTGAAACAACCCTGCGAAGATAGAGTTTTCTTCTGCTATTCGGCCGATCTGTTTGTTGCGTTCTTGGGCGATTTCCGTTTGCACACGCCGCTCCAACGTGGACGGCTGCATCGCCCTATTTCGTGGCAAAGCATGTAGCGGTGTTTGGTAGCTGGCGACCTGTTGCTGCATCCGTTTAGTCGAGGCTTTGAGCCCTTGTTCGGATAGGCATCGCTAACTTTGTTAAACAGATCAAGATCAGTTGGATAGTTGCGAAGCCAGAAGGATGTGATGTCCTTCTCCAGTAGCTTTCGTCTCTCCTGCTTCAAAGACGCCAGGCATGCTGACAACAGCGACACCGCCGGCCCATGGTTGAACATCAGGTATGCATATATCTTGTGTGCAAAATAGAAAATCTCAGTGTCGCTGAGTCTGAATCCGTCGAGTTGGAAATCGTAAATCGACTTGTCCGAGGGAGGAAAGAACGCATCGAGTTGGCTACAAATTCGATACTCACCACCCAGCAGCCAGTGCGTGACGTACCAGCCGTGTGCATCACCCGCTGACGTTTGAATCTTGTGCACCAGCGAATCGAATTTTTTGAGGGGAGGAGCTCCCTTTTCCTGACTTAGGATTGCAGTCAATGTCTCGAAAACGAGATGACGCTCCCTATCAATATCCATGCTGCAGAGCGCAGCGTCGACCAGGTCGAGCGTCCGCGCATGGTCGCTTTGAACGGTCTTCATCAGCGTGAGTACTTTTGTTCTAAGAGGGGGAGGAAAGGCGCCGCGATGATAGGCAAGCCCAGCAATCAACTCGTCACGGACGTTTTCGTTTGATCGATCGGCTGCCTCTTCCAGTTTCGCAATAAGCTGAGCGGATTTGTCGGTCTGCCTTTCAAGCAGGCGGATAATTGCAAAGGCAGCAGCGCGCTGATTTTGGGGGTCATCCGACGAGACCAAATCAGAGAGTCGCTCGACCGCCAGCGTCTCGTTCCCTTCAGAATACTCAAAGGCGCCGAGCATATATGTCGCTTGGCGTCTAATGGCGGGCCATTTGCTCTTGGAGAGGGAAATAGCGGCATTCAGTGCTTCAGATGGTGCTGTCGCTCTCCACGCTTGGAGGACCGTGCCCAGGAACTCGCTGTCCCGGTCTGTTTCCGTGATGATATTTGCCACTTGGTGAATTTGCGCGGAATTGGCCGCGAGCCATGCTTCGAAGCCTTGGCCTATATGATAGGCGAGGTTGTCAGACGCGCTGTCGCCCAACGAATGAACAAGCGAAACTACGCGCTCCGTTGTGTCTCGAATCTTGCTTAGAAACCCCTCAATCACGTGCGCTATTCGCGATCTGTCTCGGTTTGAGAATTCCGCTACAGGAAGTGCCTCAAAGTACGAAATTCCGTCGAAGGTGTTATCATTGTGCATGTCCGCAAGGACCGTGCCGACCCTCGTGAGGGAATCGAAACTCAGTGCCGATACGGTGGGCCACAGCGAACCGTCCGACACTGCCTGCTTCAGTTGTGCAATTGTAATAGGATGATCGCTCATCGGCCTTGTTCAACATAGATAGGCTCCGCTGACCGCTAGCCGCAACATCAGAGCACGGACCAAGTAAGGTGTTTCGGACGAAAGTCGCAGGTGCGCCACCGGTTTGATCGCCAGCTACCACACCGATTGAAGCGCCTGTTGGTCAGAATTACCTGCAATGGGTTACTGTCCAAACTTCTAACATTTTGGATGTGACGGTCATTTTAGGCGCTGGTGCCGCCATCGCCGCTTTGGACTTTTTAAGGGCTTTCGGCTGGATTGTTCGCAAAAAATAGTCTTCGCAGAACAGCCTAACGAACGGCACCTCCTTTCAACGTGATGGTAGCCTGGGCAGCGCGATCAATATCGTGACCTTTGCCGCCACCTCTTCGAGGGTGGCGGTCAGGCGGTTTATCTGCGACGCGGTTGCCGCCAGTTCTGGGCCGTAACGGGTGACGAGATATTCCCGGTTCTGGCTGAGAGACTGAAGATGCGCGGCGGTTTTCGCGCGAAGGCGCAACCCCGCTTCCAGGGCGTGTTCTGTTCGCGCCGACAGATCGTGCTGCATTTTGCGAATCTGATTGGGATCATACCCATGGTGGAGCAAAAGCGCTGTCAGATAGAGTTCGATCGCATGGATTGCTGTCAATCTGAACGGTGCGCGTGTCAACGGTTTGCCGGGTCGGCCGAGTTGAAGAAGCAACTCTGCCGCCTTGCGATACTCTTCCGCCAGCTCGTGAAGCTGTTGCGGAGATGCAAGTTCACCGGGATATTTGCGTTCTTCGATCGTCATTCGCGCGATCTGAAAATGCTAAGGTACGAATTTGGTGGAGGAAGATCCATGGCGTCGCGCGTTTCTGCACTTCGCCATTTCACCTCCCTCTCAGCGATGTTCGTTTGCAGCCGGCGCGTCGTCAACAGGCCGTCGGCGGACTATAGCGACGGTTCGTTGAGATGCGTTAGAATTTGACCAGACCGCACTGGGTCGATCCTGTCTGCCTCTGCGAGTGCCCAACGTTGCCAGGCTTCCAGTGCCGAGGGATCGATGTCAGCCGAACCATCATCGATCGCGCGGCGGACGCGCTCAACAAGCGCGCGAATGTCTTCCGCTTGGCGTAGCAGTTCCCCACTGGTCCGCAGGTTTTGCAGGCGCTTTTGGTTGAGTTGGACAAGCCATTCTTGGCGCTGCTTCTCCCTGTCGATCCGCTCCCGCTCTGCGCGCTCCTCGGCTTCCCGCAGGCTGAGTCGGAACTTTCGCTCGCCAGCCACGATGATCGCGGCCGCGATCTCTGCGATCTTTGACTCAAGCTTGGCGTCGCCGCTGTCCTGCCACGAGACTGTATTCTTGCGATCGAAACCTGGATCGATCCGCAGCGCGAGCGGGGTTGATGCCGGCAGGTCCGGCGCCGGCCGCAGGTACCCCTGCTGACGCACGGTGCGGTGGCTACCGACTATTCCAATTTCCAAACCAACATGTGTGTCGCCGATGGCTGCTCCCGCGTGAATTTCTCCATCGCGCTCGTAGGCACCACCGTCGTAGCCGCGCTTGCTGAGCACCAAAAACAATGCGTTGAAGATTCTCAGTCGTCGCTTGCCTAGTGGATTGTCGAACTTGGGCCCGTCAAAGGTCCACTCGCGTTCTGCATTTTTGTCGCGGCGGCGCTGCTCTTGCTTGAGTATTTGAACGAGCCCTTTGTGAGGCCTGTCCAACGTGTGCGGGACGGAAGCTTTGCCAATCGCTTTCAATTCCTGTGCGTGCAGTTCGTCGAGGTCTTCTGGAACCAGAGCGGATGCAAATGGTCCGTTGGATGCCAGCGGGGCTGCAATTGTCATAACTTCTTTGAAGCGCGCGTCGACACTTGCCCGGCCCGATTCACCGGGGCGCCGCGGTGGCGCCTTCGGTAATGCTGGCACCCTCTTTCCGGCACGTATTTTGTTCCAATAGCCCTGCGGCGGCGACGCAATTCCACATCGCGTCAGCAGCTTCTTCAGCCCGACGTCGGACAGTTCGAGCTTCGCCGCCAAGTCCCGCATCGGTGCAGACCAGGCGAACGCAATCAGATCCTCGGGCAACACAAGAATGTCTTTCTGCCACACGTCGGCTTACCTCCATTTCGTTCAGCCGGGCTGCCTTTGGCACGGCTTCGCAGTGTCGATATGACAGGTCGGCCAGTGCCATCTGACGTCAAATCTGGCAATTCCAACGTGCCCTCCATCGTCACTAGGAATGCGCCTACATCATCAGGGCGGCTGCAGATCGGCTGCAGCGGAAGCAGCGCTCTCGGTGAGCATCAGCGGGGCGCTCTGGAAGCGACCTGCTTCTTTTCGTAGTTCCTCGTGCAGCAGGGGGCAGCCGGACGTTGCTGCGTGGCAGAGCGAGGTTTGGTGCTGTCGAGCGGGGGCCCACGAAATACGACCGAAGACCGATGGCAAGATAAAAGAGCACACATTGCGTGCTCTGCCGGTTGTCTGTTTTCAGTGGGTTATGTGCCGATTTCGCAATGTGCGGATACTTCGCGCACCTTGCGGCGAATGCGTTATACTTTGCTTCAAAATGACTTTTCGCAATGTGCGGGAGCGATGATGACGGTTTCCGGGCTTTGCTGATGGCAGGTGTTGTCAGCTTTGCGATCTCGTCTCGCACCAACAGTGAACGTCGCCCTGTGGCGGGCCGTTAGATCGCAGCCGGCCACAGCGCTCAGTTTGGACCCGAACCAACCACAGAGCGGCAGCTGAGTTCAGGATCCATGTTGCTAAGAGAACCGGCGAGGCGCTCTGGCTGGTGCCTTCATTTGAGGAACTTGGTAACGCAGACGTAGGTGGCGGTGATCAATGGCCGATGGCATCGTGCTTTCTAACAAGCCCGCATTGCCCCGACGGCAACACCGCAGACCAGGTTCCAGAGATGCCATATACTTTTGCCCAAGTGCGCGGTCTGGCGAGACGCGCTCAGAGTGAGTAGGGCGGGTTTCGCTGCTCTCGATAATGGCGCCCGCGGCGCGGCCGTGGGGTTGCTTGTAATGTTCGCCGTTGTGCTGTTACGAGATCGTCCCGCGACGAGCGCGAAGTATGTGGGGGCAGCCCTTGCCGCCGCCGGCGCTGCCTCCGCGATCGTCGCGGCGCCAGCTTTCCCGTCGGATTGGCGTTGGTTGAGCCTGGCGCTGATCGCGCTGTCGTCGAGCGGGCCGATCGCGTTCTGGCTCTGGGCGCGCGCGGCTTTCGACGACGATTTCACCTTTCGGCCCTGGCATGGCGGTCTCTGGGCGATGTTGATCGCGGCCAGGCTTGTCGTTCCCGGCGGGATGATCAAGGGCGACGCCGCTTCGTCGATCGGCCGGTTGCTGACTCTAACCGACCTGATATTTGCGGCGCTCGCCGTCTCCCAGACCGTCGCGACCTGGCGGGATGATCTGGTCGACGGGCGCCGTCGACTTCGCGGCGCAGTGCTGATCGGAACGATGGCCTATATCGGGGCAAACGCCGCCGCGAACTTTTCATCCGTCGTCTTTCTCGCGTTGACTTCTCCCGTTGGAAACTTCTCCCGCGCGCTCGTTCTCAGCTTGCTGGCAGCGCTTAGCGGGTGGAGCGTGTTTCGCGCCGCGGAAATCGATTCAGCGCCCCTGCCGGCGCCGTTGCCTACATCTTCGGGTCGGAACTCTCCCACCTCGACCAAAAACGACAAAGGTTTAAGAATCGAGCCGGTGCTGCTCAGCTGCCTGGAGCGTTTGATGACGGTCGAGCGCGCCTATCGGCGCGAGGGGTTGACCATCGGCGCTCTGGCCACGCTGATGCGCGTGCCGGAATACCGGCTGCGCCAGATCATCAACGAAGGTCTCGGCCATCGCAATTTCAACGCTTTTCTCAATCGCTATCGGATCGAGGAGGCCAAGACGGCTCTTGCCGATTCCAGCCAAAAGGACGTGCCGGTCCTGACGATCGCCATGGATGCAGGCTTCCAGTCGCTTGGCCCGTTCAACCGGGCTTTCAAGGCTGACACCGGTCTGACGCCGACCGAGTTTCGTCGCGCCGCTTTTGACAGGGCGCTGGCTCAATAGCCGGATAAAGCGCCGAATACTGAAACCGGTCAGTCGATTCGAGAAATCGGCGACCCGGTTTTCAATATCCGGCGAGACCGCACCACCGCCGTTCGACATGATCTCCGCGAGATCGGAGACAGTCATGGATAAGCAAGCCAAAAAACATTTCGTTCCGGGCGCAATGGTGAGCCTTTGTGTCCTGGTGACCTGCTTTTACCCCTGGCCGGCGCACGCCGCGGAGCCGGATCAGCCAGCATGGCCAACCAACGAATGGCGGATGTCGACGCCGGAAGAGCAAGGCATGGATTCGTCCGCGCTGGCCGGCCTTGTCGGCTATGGCTCAAGCCACAACTTTGACAGCCTCCTCGTCGTGCGCCATGGGCGGATCGTCGCGGAGGCCTATTACGCGCCCTATACGGCGGGCATTCCGCACGAGATATACTCCTCGACAAAGGCGGTGACCGGAACTCTTCTGGGGATGGTCTACAAGGATGGCCTGCTCGACCGCCTCGATCATCCGATTCTGGATTTCTTCGCCGACCGCCAGGTTGCGAATGTCGATGACCGCAAGAAGGCCATCACCGTTCAGAACCTTTTGGACATGACCTCAGGGCTTGACTGGGATCAGGGGTTCGAGGGCGGCAGGCAGCAGTCGATGAAGGATCTTTATCGAAGCTCGAACTGGACCCAATTCATTCTCGATCGCCCCATGGCGCATCCGCCGGGGGAGGTGTTCAACTACAGCAACGGGAACGCCGATCTGGTGTCGGCTATCATCACCAGGCTGACGGGCAAACTTGCAGAGGACTATGCGAGGGAAAAGCTGTTTGACCCTTTAGGCATTGTCGATTGGCATTGGGACCGCGATCCCCAAGGCCTGACAAAGGGCGAAGGGATGCTCTATCTGCTGCCGCGCGATATGGCGAAGCTCGGTTATTTGTATCTGCATCATGGCGAATGGGAGGGAAGGCAACTTCTCCCACCGGGCTGGGCGGATGTTTTGAACCACACGCTCGTGAATGTGCATGCGACGGGCGACGCTAACGAGAGCTATTCGAACTTTATCTGGGTTTTTCCCGATAGGCACGTTTACAGGATGGATGGCAAGAACGGTCAGTTGATCGTCGTGTTTCCTGACCTGGATGTCGTGGTGGTGACCACCGCCAGAAAGCAAGTTCGGTACAAAGCCCTGATCGATGCAGTGTCCGGCGCGGTGAAATCACAGTCGGCGCTGCCGCCGGACCCGGATGGAGCCAAACAGCTCGCCAGCGCAATCCAGGATGCCGCGACCCAAAAACCGACACCTGTCGGTCCGGTCTCCGAAATCGCGTCCTCGATCTCGGGCAAGATTTACAAATTCCATGACGACGAGGTCGGCTTGAAGTCATTTACGCTCGATCTGGCCGATCCTCATCCGCATTTTGATGTCGAAATCTCCTTGCCTGATCCGGTAGGCTCATCGGTGCGCTACAGCCAGCCGATAGGCCTCGATGGATTCTACCGAAGAGGGGCGGTGAAGCTCTCCGACCCGGGCATCGGCCAAATCACCGAGGCCAAGGGAAGATGGCTGAACGGGCAGACATTCGTCATCGACGTGCCGGTTCTGGGATCCGGCGAACAACAAGAACTTATCCTGACATTCAGCGGCAAGAAGCTGAATTTTCGTCGTAGGGTCGCCGTGGGCGAAGGCGAGGATGTATCGGTTGATGGCGTGCAGGTGAGCAACTAGCCGCGCCCAGTCGTTGGGTGCTTGCTGCCCAATTGCTCAAGATGAGGGTCGCGCCCGCTGCCGGGCGGAGTTTGTAGCGCAGCTGAAGAACACCGCTTTGTGAGGAGAATTATGAGAACAATTAGGCCAGTATGAGTAGTTGTTCAGGTGGAGCGACCCTCAATGGACCACCGGGCGCGACTGTCACGTTTTGGCAGGAAATGCATTGGGCTGGCCTTGCAAGCCTCTGGGCCGTCCATGCGAACGCCGACGAAGTGGTGCACTTTGAGACTGCGGCGGCGGTGAAGCCTACACCGTTTCAGGTCCGCATTGCGCAGCAAAGCGGACAAATGCTTAAGTCTGTTCCAGGCACACCTTTGAACGGATATCTGACGCGGCCGCCAGGCAAGGGGCCGTTCCCAGCGGTCATCCTTCTCCACGGGTGTGCAGGCGTGCTCCAGAATGACCAGGAAGTTTGGCCCGAACGGCTGTCGTCCTGGGGGTACGTCGTGCTCGTTGTCGACAGCTTCAGCACGCGTGGCGTTCACGACCCCTGCAATGGGCTCTTGGTAATTCGCGTCTATGACGTCTATGGCGCTCTGGACTTCCTGTCGAAGTACAGCTTCGTCGAGTCGTCGCGCATCGCATTGATGGGATTCTCATCTGGAGGGATCACAAGCTCGAGGCGTTGCAATTTGGCGGCGCCGAGCGGCTGATGGAACGCAAGTTCCAGGCGGCGATTGCCTACTATCCGAATTGTTACAGCGAACGGCGACCTGGCGGTCCCAACCATGATCCTTGTGGGTGAGCTCGACGACTGGAGCCTTGCCAAAAAATGTCGTGACATGATCGCCCACCGCAGCGGCGAGGGAAGCCCTGTAAGCCTCGAAATTTTCCAGGGCGCCCGACACGCTTTCGACGCCCCGGAGTTCAAGACAGCGGTCGAGGCCTACGGCCATCGGGTCGAGTACAATCCGGCTGCGGCAGAAAAATCTTTCAGCGACGTTCGGGCTTTTCTGAAGCAAGCCTTCGGCGGCTAGACCTCTATCGGCATCTGCCGCGCTTGGAGAGGGGCAAACGATCACATCATCAAGAGGCGTCGAATGCCCGTCTCGACCAGTGCGAGGAAGCCAATGCAATAGCGCTATTGCCCACCAAGGGCGTTTGGTAGTGGCTGGCTTCAAGTTTCAATCAAGACGGGCGGCCAAAGATGGTCACAATAAGCAAGGCCGTGCCGAAGGCGCAGAGATAGCCGATAACACCATATGCCATGACCCGGCGCTCCGTACGGAAACGGGGCGACATGAAGTCGGCATACAGTCTTGCATTTCTTCGCCCAACGCGTTCGCTCCACGGGAGGTTTTGCTCGTCTATTGAGCCGAGGAAACTGGTTCGCAGAATCATACCCAAAAGCGCGATAAACGCGGCTGCGAAACTCGGCACCAACACAACGAAACAAGCTGTAATTGGCAGAACCAACTGAGGATTGTTCGCCCACTCGTACTTCAGAGTTTCTCTCCAGCTCTGGAGGCACCGTAGGGGCAACAATATCGCTCATGATCTTTTTCAGCGCATCCGGGGACCCACAAGATGTCCAATGTGGGCGTCGCCTCGAAGCAGGCTTGCGCGTCAAAGCGCACTTTGTTGAAGCTGGTGACGGGCGCGACGTCGATCGACAAGAGAACCGTCTCCAACCCCATTTTTCTCATCGACCCGGGAGAACATCTCCAGCGGGCCGGCGACATCGAGCAGGTTAGCACTTTCATAGGCCGGGATCCCGAGTTTCATGAGAACGCTCCTTCCGCTCGAAATGCGCGTGGCTTAAGCTTGGGCCGCCAGATGGTTTTCAAAATGAGGGCGCCGCCGCTGCCAGAAAGGCGTGTCCCATCGCGCGGCCGCCGCATAGTGGGCGGCGAGCGCCGGGACGTAATCGGCAAAACTCTGCGCGGCGATCATCGCATAGCGGCTGCGCGCCAACTCGCTCCGCCCCTCCAGCATATCCGAAGCGGCGTAGGCGGCCAGGATGCCTGAGCGAAGCGCGTGAACGATGCCGCGCGACGACAGCGGATCGGCACAGAACAGGCTGTCGCCCGCCGCGACCCATCCTTTGCCCGCGGCCGGATCGATCGTGGCGGTGCCCGCCGGCTTGACCAGGCTTGCGGTTTCGCGCGCCTCAGGCGGCACGAGTGGCGCGATGAGCTGCGTTGCGACGAGCGCGCTGTACCAGCGCTCGGCCGTGCGCAACTCGCTGCCCAGATCGGGATCGGTCAGGCACGCCACCACCCGGCGTCGGTCCGGCAGGTCGGCGCTGTACCACCAGCCTTCGGGACGCGCCTCGATGACCATTCGGCAACCGCCGGACGCTTGGTCGAAGAAGCGGGTGTAGGCAGCCAGATGGCCGTGCGCCCGCAAGTGGGCCCCGAAGGATCGTGCCAGTCCCCAGTTGCGGCCTGTCGCCCAGATCACGGCGCGAGCAACGACATCGCAATCGGCGAGCCTTAGCCGCCAGCCTTGATCCTCGCGCGCGGCCGAACGCACCGCGCTGCCGAAGCGCAGCTCGGCTCCCGCTGCATGCGCGGCCTGAGCCAGCAGCCGGTCGAATCGCGCCCGGTCGAGCTGCCAGCCGGCGCCCTGGGCGGAGAATGTGCTTTGCCGCTCTTCGAGGGTTTCGCTGCCCCATGCCGAAACAACTGCGCGGTTCGCCACGAACGCTTCGGCGGTGAACGGCGCCCAGACACCGAGTTGGCGCAGCAGTCCCTGCGCCACCGCCGGCAAAATCTCGCCTGGTTTTGGCCGGTCGTGTTGCCCGGCTTCCAGGAGCACGACGCGTCGCCCGGGCGCCTGGCGGCGCAACGTCAGCGCGGCCGCGGAGCCCGCCGGCCCACCGCCGATGACGGCGAAATCAGCTTGCTCTGACGGCATAGAAGGATGCCACGACCCCTGCCGGATTGGTGCTCCCGCCATCGCCCGAGTGCGGGATGGTGCGCACCACCGAGCCGACGATCGCCGGTACTTCCAGCCGGTCGGTGCTGTTCGGCCAGACGGGTACCAGCCAGCCGATATAGTCGTAGATCCACTCCTCGCCGCCGACCGCGCCCTTGCCCTGGAAGCGGACCTGCATCGGCGAGCCGTAGCCGAAGCCGCCGCGCAGGTCGAGCGCCCACCCCGGGCCGCCGATCGTTCCCGAAAGCTCGGTCACGGACTCTTCCGTGATGGCTAAAGTGCCTTCGCCGAAGAGCAGGTCGTTGGCTGCCTTGCCGATGTCGGGATCGTTGAGGAAGCTGCGATAAGTCCAGTTGCCGACGAAGGGATTAGTCACGCTCATTCTCCAGAATCCTCGACACAGATGTATTTGATGCTGGGCGAGGGCTGATCGAGCCCGCCGGCGGGATTCCGGACCATGAAGCCGAGCTTCGACCACTCGGTCACCATCTTGAGATCGCCGGCTAAGGTCTGCGGGATGCCGCGCGCCCAGTTGCGGAACTGGAAGTCCTTGTCCACCGGGTAGTATACCTGCATCGGCCGGTGCGCCGGCCACCACAAGGTCTCCCACACGCGCCGCTCGCGCGACAAAAGCGTGTCGCCGACGCTGTCGGGGTAAAGCACGTTCCATTCCTCATAGGTGACGTCGATCGTCTGCGTGGAGCATTCGTTGAAGTCGGCCTGCCAGGGCAATCCGCTAAGCTTGGTCAGGTCGCCGGGCTGCAGTCCCACATCGAAATCGCTGCCTTGCGACAACGGATCGGAAGCGTAGGCGATGTAGCCTTCCTCGCTGACGCCCGAGCCCCAGCGGTTGGCGTTCTCCTGCGCGGCGGTCAGGGCGAAGCTATACCATTCGGGATCGGCCTTGATCCGATAAGGCTCGCGCCAGATCGCCGGGTTGCGGATGATCCAGGTCACTTCGCCGCCCGGGCAGAAGGCGCCGCCGAGGCCGTTCGAAAGCACGCCCTGATCGAGGCCGCGTCCGCCCGGCACGTTCCAGTCTTTGTAGGGCTGCCAGGGATCGATCGCCGGCGCGAAGCCCGCATCCACCTCGTCGGTGAAGATGCCGGCCGCCCATTGCCTGAGCCGGAAAAGCTGCGTGTCGGTCAGCCGCAGGAACTTGCTCACTGTCTTGTTGGTGATCGGATTGTCGCCGGCCAGCAGCGGCATCAGCGGCAGGTGATAGGTCCGCGTCGCCGGGTTGGCTTCGAGCCGGAACAGGTTTTCTTCGCCTGGCTTGCGCAACAGGTCGAACAGATATTGCCGCGCGGCACGGCCCGGGTCGGTGGTGGCGTCCTTGGCTGCGACGGCGAGCGCTCGGTCGAGCAACTGGCCGGAGCGGTATTCGAACGCCAGCCGACGCAGCGCCGCCGCGATCGGCTCATCCGGATCCGTGGTGCGGTCCGGCTCCGCCGGCTCCTGCCGCGACGACGATCGGGCAAGCGTCAGCATCCGCTTGTTGGGCGGCGAGGCGGCAGCGGCGATGCGCTCGATCACGTCGGTCACTGCCGTATCGAAGGCGTTGCGCGCTGCTTCATAGGCGCTGTCTGCGACCGTGTCGTTCTCGCTGAAAACCTGCTGCCAGCGCACCGCATAAGCGCGCGGCATTTCACCGTCCTCAGGCGGGCAAACAGCGGCCGTGAACGCCGCTGCCGCTGCCTTGAGCGCCGCACCCGCATCGCCGACCACAGCGTCGTTGGCGGCTCCCGGCGCCTGCGTCGTGTCGAGCAGCATCAGGCTGGGCTCGACCGCGGCCTCGAGCAAGCGGCCCGCGACATGATCGTCCTTGGCGCGCGCTTCCTTCCGCGCCAGCGCGCGCGGCGCGATGCGCGGCGGGATGCAAAGGCGATAGGGGTCGAACGTGCCGCGGCTCGTCTGGTTGTGCGGAAAATTCGACTGCTGAAGGATGTTGGCGAAATAGGAGAATTCGTCGGCGCGGAAAATGATCGGCCAGATGTCGCGCCAGAACCAGGGGCGATAGGCCGGGTTCCACTCCACCGCTCCGGCCTTCCAGTGCAGCAGGGCGGCGGTGTCGGTCGGATCGATCTTTTGCGGTGCGTCGAACGTTCCTGCGGTGCCGTACATGTCGGTGCGATAGGCGAATTCGCGGATCGACATGTCTTCGACCACGTCTTCCAGCGTGATCATGTCGAGCACTTCCGGTGCGTAGCGCGGATAGCCGACAAGCACCCAGGCCGGATATTCGACATCGATGTAGCGCAGCGCCTGGACGCGCTCTTCCATCATCACCAGCCGGGCCATGACCGGCCCGTCCGAGATGTCGTCGAACCAGCCGTCGCTGTTGGCATAGGTCTCGATGCGCGGATGGCCGAAGCCTGAGAGGAACGAGCCGCTGTTGCCGTGCCCGCCAAGCACCAGCAGCCGCCCGTCATCGTCCGTTATCATGTCGCCGAGCGTATCGATGTCGTTCGGCGACATCCCGCTCGGCGGGAAAGTGACGGCATAAGCCGGGTTGGCGTTGCGCCCGAAGCTCGCCTTGCGACGCGACGTGCAGTCGACGGCCTGCGGGCCGGCGTCGATGATCAGCTTCTGCCGCTCGATCGGATCGGTGATGCCGGCGTTGCGCAGCGGCGTGCCGACGGGATAGCCGGCCTCGCCGCGCAGCCCATCGAAAGTGAACCATGCCGCCTTCTTGTTGGCGAGCTGGACGCGCCACTGGATGTCGACCAGCTTGCCGCGATTGCCGCCACCCTCCACGTGGTCGCCGATTTTCAGCGGAACGCCCTGCGGATTGGCCTCGTCATAGGCGAAGATCTGGAAACGCGCGGCCTGGCGCTTGATACGGCCCTTGTCGTCCTTGAAGTGTTTTATCGGCGCGTCGTCTTTGGCGGCGTTGCCGTTGGCGTCGCATTCGATCGGCAACTGCGCCGGCTTCTCCGGCGAGATGCAAAAGCCCTCCGGGCTGTCGCCAAGCCTGGCGATGCCCACGGCCGGATGGACGCGATAGACAGTTGGGTCGGCCATTTGTTTCTCCGCGTCGACGCCGGCTGTGTCTTTTCGTTTAGTCGAGAAAATTGAGCGAGACGCCATCGAGGCGCAGCAGCTCGCGGTCTTCCTCGTAGGAGGCGCCGATCACGACGAGACTCACCGTGAGTCTGGTGGCGCCGGAGCCGATCAGTCGGCGCGCCGCTCGGGTCACGTCGATGCGGTGGTTGCGCGGCGAGTTCATGGAGCGCTCGCGCAGGTCGAACTTGCGGCTTGCCGACGGCGGGATCTCGCAATGGCCTGGCCCGCCATAGCATTCGCCATGGCCGAAGACGGCCGCGTAGCCGGCATAGCCCGGCACATTAAGCGGCGTCGAGGCATCGGCATCCTGCGTGTTGAGAAACACGCGGATGAAGCACGAGCGCGGCAGTTGCGGCACGCGGTGCAGCCGCACCTCGGCGCAACGGAAGCTCTTGGTCGCGTCCGGCACGGCGATCGGCGCCGACACGAAGCGCCCGACCGGATTGGTCAGCCCCACCGGCATCAGGCATCCGCCGCGCACATATTCATAGCCGAAGCGGTTCATGTCGAGTGTGTCGCGCACGGCGTAGCTCCAAGGCGTCAGCGCGGAATCGAGATCGGCCGGCAGGCCGTCCGGATGATCCTGCTGCCAGCGCCACCAGAGCCGGTCGATATTTGCATGCACCGGCCAGAAGATCGGATCGTAGGATGCCGTCAGGTTCGAGAACATGTCGCCGAACTGCGGCTCCGAGTAGAGATCGTCGCGCTGGTGGAATTTGCGTCCCGCAACGCGCACCGTGCTGTTTCGGTCGGCGGGAGCGTCCGTCGTGAACGCCGGGTTCATGCCCCCGGTCCAGATATGCATCGTATTGTGCGGGTTCTGGTCGAGGAAACCGAAGCTGTCGACATAAAGGCTGCCACCGCCGAAATCGCGGAAGGTGCGCAGCGAGAGGATCTCGTCGATGTCTTCCTGCGCCGGGTAGTGGTAGTGGATAACGGTGTTGATCGTGCCTTTGCCGAACTGGCCGGAATAGCGCAGCGGATACCACAGAGAATTGGCCTCGAGCAGCGCGTCGATCAGCCGTTTGCGGTTCTCGCCTTCGACATAATCCTTGCCGCACGCCATGCTGACCGTGTCATAGATTTGCGTTGGATTAGCCCAGAGCTGGCCGACCAGTGTATCGACCTTGGCCGGGAAGCCCTGGTCGCGCAGGAAACGCGCCGAGGCCTCGGTGAGGAAGCCCTTGAACGCGTCTGGAAGGATCGCGCCGTTGGCCGGGTCTTCCGGCTTGTAGCGGGCTGCTGGAAAATCCCACCACGGCATGGTCACGTCGGGGCAGAAATCCTGCAAAGCCTGTTCGAACTCGTAGAGATAGACGCGATGCCAGGGCAGGAATCGCTCCCAGCCGTGCTGGCAGTGGTTCTGGTGGATGAGCGCCAGATTGTTATAGGAGCGCTTGTCGCCAACCCATTTGTTGAGCTTGTAAAGTTCGCGAAATGCGAAGCGCAGCCGTTCCTTTTGCGGCTCGCTCAGCACATCGACATCTATGCGCTGCCGTAATTCGCCCTTGGCGTAGCGCCACGCCGCCGGATCGGACGCCTGGCCGAAAACAGGGCCGGCAAGCCCCTTCACCTCGACGCGAGCCTCGCTTGTCACACTCACTTCGCCCGCGAGTGCAACCGAGCCGAGCAGTGCCTCCGGACAGCCTTCCTCGATCCAGCTTTCGATCCGGTCGATATCCTCATCGGCGACCGGCGAGCCGCCCCAGGGCAGACGGGGGAACTGCTTGCCGTCGAATGGTGGCAGTCCGCGCAAGCCGCGGATCAGCGCCGATCGCGCGCCGCGGCCTTTGGCGTCGCTCTTGCCGCAGCAGGTGGTGGTGAGCGGCGCGATCAGCGGCATGCCGTGC
>NZ_RZSF01000770.1:0-412 GCF_004023325.1 Mesorhizobium sp. M1A.F.Ca.ET.072.01.1.1
TCCGGCAGCGGCGGCTGCACCCAGGTCGTCGCCGACACCATCCAATGGTCGGGCAGCACGACCATCAAGCAGGACTGCACCAGTCTCGGGATGAAGGACATTCCGGCGACGCAGTCCGTTCAGCTCGTCGAGTAGCGCGCATGGTTGGGCGGACCCTGCGCATTTTCCGGGACAAGGCCGGGATAGCCGCCGTGGAATTTGCCATGGTGCTGCCCATCCTGTGCTTCGTCTGCCTCGGCATCGCCGACGGCTGGTCCTACGTGTCGAGTTACCTGCAGATGCGCGCTGGCGTCAAAACCGCGGCCAATCTGGTGATGGCCGGCGCGACCAACGACACGGGAACGCAGGCGGTCGCGCTGTCGAGCTGGAACAACAAGCCTGAAGATGCGGCGGTCGTGCTGGTCAGATCCTA
>NZ_RZSF01000771.1:0-410 GCF_004023325.1 Mesorhizobium sp. M1A.F.Ca.ET.072.01.1.1
CCCCTAAGACAGTTCTCCCGGCCCGCCCTTCGGCGATAATCTTCGATTTCGACGGCGTCATCTTGGATTCAGCCGAGATCAAGGCTCAGGCTTTTGCGGAGATCTATTCCGAGAAAGGCGAAGAATGGGCTGCTTTCATCCTGGATTATCAGCGCAAGCATGGAGGCGTATCTCGTCGAGAAAAGTTCAAACATTTTGACAAAACGATGCTCGGCCAGGAACCGACCGAGGAGAGACTTTCTTTCCTGTCACAAAGGTTCACGGATATCGTTTTCAAGAAGGTACTTTCCGCACCTTTCATCCCCGGGGCCAGATCGCTGCTGGACGCCGCTCGCGGTCCCTCCCGGCTTTTTGTCGTCTCGGGTACGCCGCATGGAGAGTTGGTCGAGATCGTCCGACAACGCGACCTG
>NZ_RZSF01000772.1:0-409 GCF_004023325.1 Mesorhizobium sp. M1A.F.Ca.ET.072.01.1.1
CTCATATGAAGAGTGATAGCCCTTGAACAAGCCATGGCTTCAGCTTCTGCTGACAAGAATAGTCCTGGCTTTCGTCACGCTATTTGCTGTCTCGGTCGTTGTCTTCACCGCGACTCAATATCTGCCGGGAGATCCCGCCCGCGCGGCACTCGGCGCCAAGGCCGACCCCTCCGCTGTCGAGGCGCTCAGGCGCGAGTTCGGCATGGATCGGCCTGCGGTCGTGCAATATTTCAGCTGGATCGAAGGCGCCCTCACTGGCGACTTTGGACGATCAATCCCATCGGGCCGGCCGGTCTGGGAAGCGATCGGGCCTAGAGCCGTCAACACCATGGTGCTGACGGTCACCTCGCTGCTCCTGCTGATACCGCTATCGTTCGTCCTCGGCATTGTCGCGGCGATCTACAAAGAC
>NZ_RZSF01000773.1:0-409 GCF_004023325.1 Mesorhizobium sp. M1A.F.Ca.ET.072.01.1.1
CGCATAGTCGGCCAGCCAGCGGTTCGAGCCGTCGAACACCAGCCCGCCGAGTTCGATATGCTCGGCCTGCTCGACCATCATCAGATGGCCGTTGCCGCCATAGACGATGCGCGTGGCGCCCGGCACGCCGCTCAGGCGCAGGCGCGCTGGCAGCTTGAGGTTGGACACGACATAGGTGCCCTGCGGCAAAAACACCGGCGCGTCGCGCTCGCTGGCGTCGTTGAGGAGCTTGGTGAAGGCCTTGCTCTGGTCGTCAAGCGTGCCTGGTTGCACGCCGAGCTCGGTGGCGTTGATCGAACCGCGCATCGAGGCTTTCGCGATGCCGGGCAGCACCTTGGCCGAGACTTTGCCAGCGCAAAGGCCCGCAATGGCAAAGCCGGCGGTCTGGGCGAGCAGCATTCGTCTGTTC
>NZ_RZSF01000774.1:0-408 GCF_004023325.1 Mesorhizobium sp. M1A.F.Ca.ET.072.01.1.1
TCCTTGGTCGGCGAACTGGTGCCGACCAAGGACAACAAGCAGGAACTGGTCTCCATGATCGTGGGAGCCTGATCCGTCCGAGATTTGGGGACTGTTGCGGTCCGCAAATGCCTGAAGCGACTTCCGCCGGAAGACGCCTCAATCCAAGGGAGGAATGGAATGCCAATGAACCGAAAACTGTTCGCTGGGCTGGCGATCGCCGTTGCGTGCGCGATGCCGGCTTCGGCCGCCGACAAGATCAAGGTCGGCCTGATTACGAAATTCCCGGTGCCGTTCTACTCGACCATGGAGGACGCGGCCAAGAAATACGCCGCCGCTCATCCTGAAGTCGAGTTGGTCACCGGCCAGGGCCAGGCGGCAACCGACATCGAGGGCCAGATTGCCCTGATCGAATCCATGATCACGCAA
>NZ_RZSF01000775.1:0-407 GCF_004023325.1 Mesorhizobium sp. M1A.F.Ca.ET.072.01.1.1
TGGCAAGGTAGGTGTGGTGCAGATCGCCGGCATGGTCGCCCGCCGCATCGTCTGCTGGGTGAAGCCGAATGAACCTGTTGATGCCGGTGAGCGTTTCGGCCTTATCCGTTTCGGTTCGCGCCTCGATATCTTCCTTCCCGCAGGTTTCGAGCCGCGTGTATCGGTTGGCCAGACGGCAATCGCCGGTGAGACCGTGCTTGCCGAATTCGGCTCGGCCAAGGGTCCGGTCCTTAGCCGTCGCGGCTAAGGATAAACAGGAAGGGCATGCGCATGGAAACGCCGATTTCGGAGCCGCAGCAGAACGGAAAACAGGAGGGCCGCAGTGATAGCGGCCGTGGGCCGCGCCTGAGGGAAATTCCCTTTCGCCTCCTGGTGCCCAATCTGATCACCGTTCTCGCGATCTGCGC
>NZ_RZSF01000776.1:0-406 GCF_004023325.1 Mesorhizobium sp. M1A.F.Ca.ET.072.01.1.1
ATCCAGGGATCCGGCCCGGGACCGGCAGACCGATCTCCAGCGCTTCGATCGTCTGGCAAGGCTGCTCGATCAGATTGCCGGCGAGATCGAGGCGGAGAAGACCGGGCTTGAGAATCGCTACCGGACGAAGGCGACGAATGCCGCTTTCCTGGTCGAGGCGATGGAGAACGGTTCGGCGTCGACAGGCAAGTCGTCGGAAGTCAGCGAATTGACGAAGTCGATCCTGAATTGCGAGCGGCGCATTGCCGAGCTTGCCCGCCAGAACGGCGTGATGAAGGAACTGCGTCATTCGATCGACGCGATTGTCGACGAGAGTGCGCAAGGTCGCGATTCGCGGACCGGTTTCGTCAAGTCGGCAGGCGGACGCTGACGGCGCGAACACGGGTCCGCAGGCACAGGTTTGGTA
>NZ_RZSF01000777.1:0-406 GCF_004023325.1 Mesorhizobium sp. M1A.F.Ca.ET.072.01.1.1
TCCGTGTGCCTTACGACTACGAAGAGACCGCCCGAAAGATTGCTGACTCTGGGTTGCCGGCATGGCTGGGCATGCGATTGAAGATCGGACGATAGGGTTGTTGGAGACGATCGGGTGCAGCGGTTTGAATCAGGGGCAATCATTGATGGTTTCGAACTGGTCGAACGACTGCCGTCCGGCGGCATGGCCTCGCTCTGGCGCGCAAACAGCCCGCAGTTCGATTTCCCGCTGGTGTTGAAAGTCCCTTTCCTGGATCCGGGAGGCGATGTCTCCGTCATACTGGGCTTCGAGGCGGAAGAGTTGATCCTCAGGCGCTTGTCAGGTCCGCATGTACCCCGCTTCGTGGCCTCAGGAAACCTTTCAGAAATTCCTTTCATAGCCATGGAGTTCGTGGCCGGCACAAGTC
>NZ_RZSF01000778.1:0-405 GCF_004023325.1 Mesorhizobium sp. M1A.F.Ca.ET.072.01.1.1
TCATTCCCGCCGTTAACCAGTTGGACGGGGCGGATGCGGTACGCTAGCTTCGCCGCATCTCCGCAACCGTTTTTGAAACAATCTTGTCCACTCCGCTTTCGCTCCTCCACAAACTGATGGCCGCGCTGGTCCTGCTGCTCCTCATTGCCGGCTGCACCACCGCCGCGCCGCCGGAAACCGTGCTGGCCGTGCCGGCGCAGCCGCAGAAATATGCGGCGATCGTGGTCGACGCCTCGACCGGCAAGACGCTGTTCGAGGTCAATTCGACGGCGCAGCGCTATCCCGCGTCGCTGACCAAGATGATGACGCTCTACATGCTGTTCGAGGCGCTGGAGAGCGGCCGGGTGAGCAAGGAGACGCAGATCCCGGTATCCAATCACGCCGCCGCGCAGCCGCCGACGAAGC
>NZ_RZSF01000779.1:0-405 GCF_004023325.1 Mesorhizobium sp. M1A.F.Ca.ET.072.01.1.1
GCACCCTATAGGGATCGTCAACAGGAGCTATTTGACAACTCTTGCTCTTGGTGGCTCTGCAATCACTCTGATGCTTGCGTTTGCCCCACCGATTGTGCTGCGGCTGTCCGCTTCGGTTACGGCCCTCAATGCTATCGCTTGCTTCCTGGATGTGCTTTTCACCCATGGCTTTACCACTACGGTTGGCCGTGCTGCGGGGTTAGCAGTCAACCCGAATGTGGCCGCTGCGGGACTCTTGCTCGGCGGCGCGGCGAGCTATCGCGCCGTACCCAAGGAATGGCGCCCTGGTTTTCTCGTCCTGGTTGGTGGGGCGCTTGCAATCACCTTGTCCCGCTCCACCATTCTTGCCGCCGTCGCCACCGTCTTCCTTCCAAGTACGGTTGGCATCTGGCAATATTACAGAGC
>NZ_RZSF01000077.1:0-21958 GCF_004023325.1 Mesorhizobium sp. M1A.F.Ca.ET.072.01.1.1
GCATTCGAGGTTCCGCTCACTCTGGCAGTCATTCCGGCGCTGACCGACGAGAGGCTTGTCGTCCGGCTTGACGAGGCGCCGCATGCCTCGGTCGCCATCCATGGCTGGGCGCACCGAAACTATGCGCCGCAGGACCAGAAAAAGCAGGAACTCGGCGCCCATCGGCCACGCCAGGCGGTGCTCGATGAGATGGCCCGCGGGCTGTCGCGCCTAACCGGGTTGCACGGCGCGCGTGCCGTTCCGATGCTGGTGCCACCCTGGAACAGAATCGACGCCGGCTTGGTATCGGAGCTTGGATCGGTAGGATTTGCGGCATTGTCGGTCTTTGGGCCGCCGAAGCCGGCCCCAGTGCCGGTCATCAACAGCAATGTCGACATCATCGATTGGCATGGCACGCGCGGCTGTCGCGATCATGGGTCCTTGGTTCAGGCCATCATTGCGCAATTGCGGCATGCATTCGACGGTGGCGAACCGGTCGGCCTGCTCACCCATCATCTCGTCCACGATGAATCGGCCTGGCTTTTTCTCGAACGGCTGTTCACAGTCGCCGCACAGACTGAAGCCTGCGCATGGCTTCCGATCAGGACATTGATCGGGCGTAGCGGCGGTAGAGCAATTCCAGGAAAAGTGTGAGCGATTTTCCTCCGGAATTGCATCAAAACAATAAGATAGAGCAAAATAGCTCAGCGCTTTTTGTGCAATGAGACTGGAAATTTGAGCGTCTGGCCGTCCCGCGCGGCAAAAGCGCCGGCAAACCTGGCTTTGGCCAGTTTCTCGATCTCGTCCAATTGGTCGTCGGTGCGTGTCGGATCGTGGTGGAACAGCCCAAGCCCTCGGGCACGGGCTGCCTCACACAGTTTGACGCCCTGCTGCCATGTCGAGTGCCCGTTGCCACGGCGGTCTTCCATTTCGTCCTCGGTGTAGGTGCAATCGTAGATGACGAGGTCGGCGTCTTCGATCAGGTCGAGCACCGCCTGATCGAGCTTACCCGGCTCGTGCTCAGTGTCTGTGATCACCGCCACGATGCGGCCGCCCCATTCGACGCGGTAACCTATGCAGCCTCCCGGATGGTTGAGACTGCCGGTCCGGACGACCACTCCTTCGCGCGGCCTTAGAACGTCTCCGGATACGAAATCGCGGCAGTCGATGCTTGCCTTGCAGATGTCGAGCTTGGCCGGAAACCACGGCGGCCGCATGAATTCATCGACCATCTGACGGGTCGTCATGCGTCCTGCAAGATGGCCGGACCAAAGCCTGACCTTGACGCTCCGGTCATAGATCGGTTTGAAAGCCGGCAGCCCGATGATGTGATCGTAATGGCAATGGGTGAAAAACAGCTCGAAATCGGTCACGCCCGAGGCCCGAAACGCTCTGCCGGCAAGCCCTAGGCCAGAGCCGGCGTCGAACAGAAGCATATGCTTGCCGCATCGCATCTCAATGCAGCTCGTGTTGCCGCCATAGCGAGAGAATTCTGGTCCCGATACCGAAATGCTGCCCCGCACGCCCCAAAACCTGACCAGGAAATCCATGCTGCTCCTTCGCCCGTCGTGGCCAAACAACTGCTGCTAGGCGTTTCGTGCGTCGATCAGGTCCGCGGTCGTATGGCTTAGACGATCGGCAAGAACCCGCAATATCTCAATGGTCATCTCCGGGAACTCCTTCATAAGCCTCAGGAAATGATCCTTGCTGATTTTCAAGGCTTCCAGCGGACTTGCCGCTCTGACGGTGGCAGTGCGGGAGCTGTTGCACAAGATGGCGATCTCGCCAACGATCGAATTTGGCAGCAGTTCGGCAACTTTTATCGGCCCGCTGTCGGAATCGACCAGAACATCCGCCCTGCCTGAGAGGATGACATAGGCGGCGTCTCCCTCGTCGCCCTGCCGGAAAAGGATCTGGCCGGCGCTGTAGCTCACGCGATCGGATGTGAACGCAAGCAGCTTGAGCTTTGTCGGTTCGATGCCGGAGAACAAGGGAACGCGTTGCAGCATTCCAACTTCATCCTTGAGCAGCATTGTCGCAAACCTTCTCAAAATTCGCGTTTGCCAGGCGCCGTATCCCGTGGCCTTGCAGCCAATTTCCACCGACAGAACGATCCCATCTCAATGCCCGTTGGTCTAAGACAGCAGTTCCTTGAAGATACCCTTCCCTGCCAAAAGTGTCTCGAGCGTTCCGTCTTCCACCAATTTACCCGAGTCGAAGACGATAACGCGATCGAACATCATCCCCATTGCCGGATTCGTCACGACCCACACAATTGCCGGCGAATGGCCGTCGCACCTGGCTTCGTCGAGCACGTTTCGCAGCACCTTGTCCTGCGCACGCTGGTCGAGCGCCGACAGCGGCCGGTTGAGAATGAGAAAATCGGGACGCTTGAGCAGGGCCCGGGCAACATCGAGCTTCTGCCGCTGTCCAGCGGTCAGCCGCCTGCCGCCGGCGCCGACGTTGAAGTCCAGGCCAACATCCAGAAGTTCGGCATAAAGCCCCAATTCGTCGAGAATGTCATAGACGATGGAGCGGATGCGATCCGGCGCGTCGGGATGGTTGTTGCCCACACGCCCGAACAGGACATTATCCATGACGCTGGCCGCGGCAATGTATTTGGCAGGATCATAGCGTTCGATCGCATTTTGCAGCTCGGACGGCAGGGTTTCATAGAACCGGTTGCGTGCAGCGACGATCTTGCTCATCAGATCCTCGCTCAGCAGACCGAAGCGGTGCCGGGGCTCGATATAGGCAAAGCTCAGTGTAACGATCATGGCGCGATCGTTCTCCGAAACTGCCTCGTAGGGACGGTTCTTGAGCCGTTGTAGCAAGGTTTCGTAGGCGGGTATCTCTTCGGCGCCCATGAAGGCGAGCTGCTGGAAGAACTGGTGATCGGGCGGCAGGTCGGCAAACAGCTCGATCGCCTGTTCGGCGATCTCCATGCCCATCTCGAAAAGCGTGCGGTCGAGGCCGGCTTGCCTCAGCACAGACGCAAAATAGGGATTGGCCGCTAGCGCCTTGTCGGCCAGTTCGGGGCCGGCGGCGGCGCCGAAGAGCAGGTTTTGGCCGATCGATGCTTCCTTGTTGTAGGCGCCTGGTTCGAAAGGAACCACCAGTCCGCTCAGCCCTTCCTGTTCCAGCCTGGTTCGCAGCGCCGCACGCAGTTCGACGATGCGCCTGGCGAGTTCCGTGTGACGCGTCAGGTCAGCCGAGGAGCGCAAGCCGAGATCCAGAATGTCGCGCGACAGAAGAACCGCGTCGAGCACCCGGCGCACCGCCTCAAAGAGGTCGTGCGGGCCGGTGGCCCCGGCGGAAGCATAGTCGATCCAGTCGCTCCGGATATCGAGGTCCGAATTGCCCGACCGCCGCGCCTCGTGAATGTTCCAGCGCTGCTGGTCTGCCGCAGCACCCTCATAAGGCACCGATGTCAGCGGCGCATGCTTCAACCCGTAGAGCAGGTTATCGCGGAGGCTTGCATGGAACAGGAAAACATCCGACGAGGCGTAGGACATGCGCCGCCCGGTCACCGCTTCGGGAAGTTCAAGCAGGTCGTCGGCGCCCGAAGCGATCTTTCCGCTGTCCGGCCAGTTCAACCGCGCAAAGGCTTCCGCAAGCGCCTCCGCTCCACCTGTTGCGGTGCTGACCAGCGCCACCGTCTCACCCGGCTTGACCTGGAGCGAGATCCGGTCGAGGAGCATTCCACCGCCATCGTCCGCTATGGACAGATTGATCGCCGACAGCGGGTTGGTCATCGGACCGGGAGCGTCGATCCTCAACGCTCCAATTCTCGGCGCGATGAGACCCTCGACGGTGAATTGTTCAACGACCTGCTGGTATTTGACCTGGACGTCCTGCCGAGCCTGATCCCAGTCGATCAGTTCCTTCATCGGTCCGGGCAGGTCCTTGTAGGCGCTGATCACGGCCACCAGCTGGCCGACGTCCAGCCGCCCCCGGATGACCAGGTAGCCGCCGATCATGTAGAACAGAAAGGGCGTGAGCTGCGCCAGAAAATTGTTGAGGAACTTCACCATGAATTTCCATTGGTAAAGATCGAAGCGGATCTTGAAGATGAGGCCGAGCCGGGCAGCTATGTCGGCGCGCTCGTAGTTTGATGTGTCGTGGACGTGAACCGCGCCGATGCCGTCGACGATTTCGCCGACCCGGCCCGAGAGCGCGCGCGCGGTCAACTGCCGTTCGCGCCCGAGCACGATCAGCCGCCGCCGCATGCGCGGGATGAGCACGATCTGGATCACCACGATCACGACCGCAATCGTTCCGAGCCAGAAGTTTTGCACCATGATGAACAGCATGGCCGTCAGCGCCTGACCGCCGAGCAGCACCGGCTGCAGGAAGGCATCGCCGATGAAGCCCCCCAGCGGCTCCACCTCGTCCTTCACCATGGTCGCCACTTCGGCGGATTTCACGCGTTTGAAGTAAATCGGCGGAAACCGCAGCACGCGATCGATCAGATCGAAACGGATACGCCGCAGCATGCGCTCGCCAAGTCGGCCTTTGTATGTGTTGATGTAGAGTTTGAACAGGCCGTTGATGATGACTAGCAAAAGGAAAACAATGCTCAGCGCAAACAGCGTCTCCGTGCGGTCGAGCTGAAAGCCGGAGAAGAACTGCACCTCACCAATGAACGGCAGGTCATAGTGCAGCCTCATGAACGGCTGGGTCGCGCCGGGTTCTCCGAAACCCTTACCTTGGATAGGGCCGTTGACGATCAGCTTCGGCAGATCGAAGGATATGAAATAGGGGATCATCGAAAGCACGACGATCATCAATATCCAGACCTGCTGCTTCTTGGTGTGCGTCCAGATATAGCGGGCTAGACTGGGTTCCATCCGACCGTGGACCGTTCAATTGCAAGGCTGCAGGACATAGAAGCACCTGCTGGCTAATGGCGCATCGGCGATTTCTTCATCGCCAACGACATGCTTCGAGCCACAGTGCACCGTGATTGTCCTGCGCTCAACGATGAAAGGACGCTGCGAGGCGGCGCGATCCAGTTCAGGCGCATGGTCGATGACCGCAACACGGGCATTGTTGATCAGCGAAAGCAGCTGGCCAAACGATTGACGGCTGCCGTGGCGTTTTGGCGAACGGCCGCCACAGCTGCGCTGCTGATGCTGGCGCATGAACGCCGTTGGTCCGGACTGATGGGACAGCCCCTCTCCGGCACCGGGCAATGGCGAAGCGGCGTGCACCATGATCAACGTCCGCGAACCAACCAGCCTTGCCGGGGCAAGATTGCGTTGTGTCGCCCAAAATCCCAACCTACAAGACGAGTATGATGGATGTCACGCAACCACGCAATGCGGGCATGGACGGGCACGAACAGGCCTTGGACCTCACGCGGGGAATTGCCGCCTATGTCAACCACCCTCTCGTGGCAGGGCTGGCGCGCGTCATCGCCAAGCATCCGCACGCCGATATCGCCAACGCCTTCAACCACAAGCAGGTCGCCTGCAAGATGTGGGCGCTCGACAGGCTGTTCGACAGCTGCGGCGGCCGGTTCGGCCGCATATGGGTTCTGGGTGGATGGTACGGCGTATTGCCGGCAATGCTTTTCAACGATGCTCGCTTCGACATCGGGGCGATTGATAGCATCGACATCGATCCCGAAGTCGCGCCGGTCGCCCGGACCCTCAACCGGGATGCCGTTGACCGGTTCCGGGCGCTGACGGCAGATATGTACGCCGTTGACTATGCGGCCGCGCAGCCCGACCTGGTGGTCAATACGAGCTGCGAACACATAGTCGATCTGCGCGCCTGGCTTGCCCTGCTTCCGCGGGGCACGAATGTATTGCTGCAATCGAACGATTATTTCAGCGAGCCGACCCACATCAACTGCGTGGCTTCACTGGCAGCCTTCGAAGCAATGGCGGCGCTACGGGAGGTGCGGTTCTCGGGCGAACTGCCGACAAAAAATTATACGCGCTTCATGCTGATTGGAACTGTTTAACGCATTTCGCTCAAAGCGTGACGGCTGTCGGATAACGACGTCGCGCGAATCTCACCGGGGCGACGCGCGTTAGCTAGAGTTCCGTTTTCAGGGACCATGTTCGATGTCGCTCGCGCAGGATTTGCGCTGAGCGACGCGCGCCTTCCAGATCGAGACGATGCGCGGACGGCCTCGGTCCAGCAAGCGCCTGTTCGATCGCTCGCGCCAAACCTTCAGGCGTTAGGTCCTTTTCCGTCAGCACCGTTGCAAGACCGAGTTCTTCGAGCATCAGGGCGCGAACCGTCTGTTCGGTTTCCGCACCCGCTGCAAACGGAACGAGCAGGGAGCGACAACCCGCGCGCAGGACGTCGCAGACCGTGTTGTAACCCGCCTGCGAGACTGACAGGCGGGCGCCGTTCAGCAGGCTGGCGAAATCCTCGCGGAACCGGAAGATCGACAGGCCCGGCGTGGCATCGCGTGCGATCGCATCGAACTCGCCTTTCGGCAGGTTGGGACCGGTGATCAAACACCATTTCCAAGCGCTGTTGGCATTCCGCGCCGCTGCGATAGTGGCACTGACGAGGCTCTTTCCGGCAGCCCCGCCGCCAACCGACACCAGAACGTCGAAGCGCTCGGAGACCGCGGGCGGTGGCGGCGCGGCAACGAGCCCAGTGTAGACAACCTTGGCCCTGATCGCCCCAGCCAGTGGAAATGTCTTGTCGATGGTTGCGAAAGCCGGATCGCCGTGGACCATGACAAGGTCGAAATGCCTGTTGATGAGATCGACCGTTTCCTCGTTTCGGCCCGGCTTGACGCGCTCCTGAAGGATATCACGGACGGACGTCGCCAGGAGCGGTCTGCGGGATGTCGCCTCGATGGCCTCGATCAGCGGCAGGAGTTCGAAACGCATCTGCCGACGTCCAAATGGAAACGCCTCGACAATGACGATATCGGGCCCGCAATCCCGGTAGGCCTGCAACAGCATCTCCGAACGCCATTTCTTGAAAGCATCGTCGATGGGTTTGCCCTGCAGGTCGACAAGTCCGGAAAATCCTTCATCGCCGGAGGTGACGGGTGGCAGAGGTACAGATTTGACCCCCGATCCTGGAAACCCCGCGATCGGCGCGCCGCCGGTCACCACGGTTACGTCAAACCCGTCATCGACCAGAGCCGCCGCAATGCGGCTGGCGCGCGCAAGATGGCCGATACCGAGGAGGTGCTGGACATAGAAGAAGGCGCGCAGTCGCTTCATTCGGCGGCCCGCCACTCCCGCTCGAAGAGTTCCTTGAGCTGCCCAATGCTTGTCATATGATCGAAATTGGCGCGCACGCGCCACTCTGCGGCGTCACCAAGGCGGGCGCGCAGCAGGGGATCACGGATAAGGCGCTCCAGCGCCTGTGCCAAGGCAATTGGATTTTCTGTCGGCACCAGCAGCCCGGTTTCATCCGGAGATAAAAGCTCCGGCACGCCGGAAATATCGGTCGACACGCAGGCGAGCCGCTGGCTGGCCGCCTCGACCAGAACGTTCGGCAGACCGTCCCGGTCGCCATTTGCGGTGATCCTGCAGGCCAGGGCGAAGATGTCGGCTCGGCGGTAGTGCTCAAGCACCTCCTCCTGGGCAAGCGCGCCTTTCCAAGAGACGCGACCATCCAGTCCGAGCTTTTGCGCGAGCGCCTTGAGCCGTTCCAATTCGTCGCCGCCGCCAATATGCTCGAAACGCCACGCCAAATCACCAGGCAGAAGGGCAAGCGCCTCCAGCAAGGTATCGTAACCTTTCTTTTCAACGGCGCGCCCGACACTCAGAACGACAACCGGTTCGTCCGGTGCCGAGCCGTCGTGCTGTTTGCGCGCCCCGCGGAAGCTGCCGAAGCGATCAAGGTCGAGCCCATGATAGCTCAGATGTAATGACGAGTTGCCGTTAGCGAGTTTTTTTAGACGGTCGAAGCCGGTTTTCGTGCAGGTGACCGTCCAGCGCGCCGAGGAAAGCTTGCCGGCCAGATCCCAGTCAGCCGAAGTCCAGATGTCCTTGGCATGGGCCGAGCAGCTCCAGGGCAGACCGCGAAGCTGGCTGGCATAGCGTGTCACCGATGCCGGTGTGTGCGCGAAATGCGCATGCAGCCAGTCCGCATCTTCCGGCCATTCGGCCGCCAGCACGAGCGCTTGCCCGAAGCGGCGCACGCGATTGCGCGTAAAGTCGCGGGGGATGTCGGCAGCCAGCGATCCGAGCGCGCGCCAGAAGCCTGGCCGCAGCAGACAAGCAAACAGCGAGCGAGCCACGCGCAGCGGTTCTTCATGCAGGTATTCCGGCAGATAATGGACGGGCGCTTTGATCTCGTTATGCACCGGATGGCGTTTTGCGTCGGTTGGCCGCCTCAGCGCAACGAGTATCAGGTCGAACCCCGCTCGCTCCAACCCGAGCAGTTCCTGCGCGATGAAGGTTTCCGACAGCCGCGGATAACCCTTCAGAACCACGACGATCTTGCGATGTTGCAACTCAGTTGATGCCTTCAATGACCGAAAGATGATGGCCCGCCCGCCTGTCGAGCAGTTCCGCGACGATCGCGGAAATATGAGGCAGCCCTTCCAGCCTCAGATGCGGATTGCTCTGCGATGGGCGGGGCCGATCCGGCAGCACCTTCAGTGTATCGGCAAACCGCTGGGAATCCTCGGCTTCTTCCGGCGAAAGCATCTTGATGAGACCGAGTTCGGCTGCTCGCCGTGCGCGGATCAGTTGCTCCTCGCGCGGCTTGACGCGCGGCACGATCAGCGCCGGCTTGTCGAAAGACAGTATCTCGCAATAGGTGTTGTAACCGCCCATCGCCACTACCGCCTTGGCGCCGGCAATCAGCTCTTCCATGCGGTTGTCGAATTCGATGATCTTGATATACGGGATTTTGGACCCCTTCTTAAGAAACTTGTTGCGCTTGCGCGCCGGCATGTAGGGCCCAAGCACGATCAACGCCCTATGCTGCAATTGCGGATCCTGCTGATAGGCATCGATAACGTTGTGGATCAGATCGGCGCCGTCGCCGCCGCCACCGGTCGTAACGAGGATATAGTCGCCCTCGGGGCGGTGGCCGGGCAACTCGTTCTTCTGCAGGCTCCGTTGCAGGAAACCGACGAACTTCATCTTTGCCCTGATAGCCGGCGGCACATCCAGGCCGGTCAACGGATCGTAAAAATCCGGCGGACCGTAGGCCCAGACCTTGTCGTAGAACAGGCCTATCTTGCGCATCACATCCCTGCGTTCCCACTCTGTTTCCAGCAGATGCGGCGCATCCATCACCTCGCGCAGGCCAAGCACCAGCGTAGTGCCTCGCGTCTTGAGGTAGGACAGCGTGTCCTCGATCTCACCGCGCAGCCCGAGCGGTTCCTTGTCGACGATGAAGATATCCGGCCGAAACGTCTCGGCTGTGTGGCGAATGATCGACTGGCGCATTCTTAGCGTCTCATGCAGATCGATATCCTTTTCCAGCGAGGTGTATTCGCCGTTGCGCAACTTGATGACGCTCGGGATCTTCACGAAGTCGACGCGGGCGCGGTAGTCGAAGGCGCCGGCGATAGGCGCGCCCGAAATGATAAGCACCTGAAGTCCGTGGAAATCCTCCACCAGGGAATGCGCGATCGTGCGGCAGCGCTGCAAGTGGCCGAGCCCGAACGTGTCGTGGCTGTACATGAGAATTCGAGCATCTTGTACGTGCTGGGTCATTGTCGAACCTCTTTAGAATTCTCGCCTGAGGACCGCGGGCCCCCGCAGGATTCGAACCCATTTCTCGCGGGTCTATCGACCTGTTTTGAACATGAGGGAGCAATTTTTTCAAATTATATTACCCAAGAGGGTTCATATGCTGAGCAGCGTCTGCTCAGCTGCTATGCACATTGGATCCGATGCCCAGCCTATTTGCCTTGTCGGCCTCGTGCGCTGCAGATCGATCACGGCGGATACATGCACTTGTTTCGAGACGGGTCGCGGGCTGGCCGATTGCTTGCTTTCAGAAATGCGGCCAGGGCGATGGCGCTCCTCCCTCGTGGCCGACGCGGCTAAACTGCCCAAGAATGGGCTGAAGATCTGCAAAGACAGCGCGCCGACACAAACCATGATCGATGCCCCAGATGCGGGCGCTCTCGCGCCGCCCACGCAGAACATCGCCTTGTCCCTCAGCCAGACGAATTCAGTAACAGCATTGGCGTTATCCCACCTCCGACCCGATGAGCGAGGGGGCAACCCGCGCGGCCCACCCAAGCGCAGGACCTAACGTCGACGATTGTGCCTTCGAGCGTCGCCCAAGCGAAAGAGCCATATCCTACTCAAATTGAGGTATGACTCCGCGGGGACAGCCTTTCAAGCATGTGCTAATAAAGCCGTTTCGGGGAGGATGCCATGCCGTCCTTGAGGTGGGCTGCAGTTGTCGCGCTTGCCGCGAATCTCATCAATGCGACACCGACCATAGCCGCCGAAGCAGTGGGCCGGGCAGTCGTGATCAAGACTGCCGTTACCGGCGCAACCGGACCACTGGTGGTCAGCGCACCCGTTCATCGGGACGAACGTATCAGGACATCCAACACCGGGCTTGGCCAATTCGTGTTCCGGGATGGCACCAAGCTGGCGGTGGGGTGGGGTTCTTCCGTCGTCCTCGACAAATACGTCTTCAACGATGATAATTCGGTGAAGAAGCTCACCATCCGCGCTGCCAAGGGAACGTTTCGCTGGATAAGCGGGAGCTCGCCTTCGTCCGCCTACGAGATTGTGACGCCCGCAGGCACAATAGGCGTGCGGGGAACAGCATTCGATGTCCACATCGCGCCCAACGGCAAAACCGCCGTCGTGCTGCTGAAGGGGTCGGCCCGATTCTGCAGCGGCGGCGGATGCAGGAAACTGAAGCGGCGCTGCGATTGCGTGGTCGCGACGCCGTCAGGCTCAATGACCGACGTTATCAAGGTCAATCGATCTGTGCTCACCACACTCGGGACCTCGCGGGCATTGCCGTTTCTGACCGGCAATCAGCAGCTCTCGGGAGGCTTTGACGCAATCGGCGGAAATTGCGGGCTTACGGCTGCCATTCAGCAAGAGCATACGGCACGGCCGCAGCGGCGCAACTCACCGGCACCACCCGGTCCGGGCACCCCCGATCCGCCGAGCCCGCCGCGGGGCGACAAAGATGACGGCAACAACGGCCATGGAAATGATCCGGGCAAGCACGATCCAAGCAATCCCGGAAAATCCAAGGGTCCTGGCAAAAAGTAGCGACGACGGCGGTGGCCGGCAGCGGCAAGAGCAACGGATAGCCGCTCTTTTTCTCGGCGCGTCCGTATCCGCACTTCGCCAACCGGTCTGGGCCAACTCGCTCCTACGTCGGGGTGGACGAAATTATTGCCCTTGAACAGCGGCGAGTCGAGCCGTCGACCGCTCTGCATGAATGAAGGTCAAGAACCGGAGCCGAATTGTTGCTCCGCATAGCCGGCATTCGTTTCCATCGCCGCTCCCGCCCGTTTGCCAACAAAATCGTCCGCTCTGCGCGGGATCCGGCCATAGAATTCCTGCAACCCTGCCGGCAGGCCCGCGGCCTTGACTTTTGCCGCCGCGATCATCTTTCGGCTGCCTGGCAAGCGCGATTGCAACGCCTCTACGAGCTTGCCATGGAGAAGCCGCAATTCGGCAAAATCCGGCGACGACCCAACGTTTTCATCGCCTACGACGGCATTGATTCTGGTCCTCGTGCTCTTTCCCTTGAGTTCCAGCGATCCCGCGTCGAGCAAGGCCCAGCCTTGCAGCGATCTTACTGTGTCGTCGGACGCGAGGATATCGAAACTCACCGTCTTGCACGTTGTCTCGATACGCGCTGCGATGTTCACCGCGTCGCCAACGGCCGAATAGTTGAAACGCGACTCCGCGCCCATATTTCCGACACAGGCGACGCCGGTATGGATTCCGATACCGATGCGAACCGTCTGCCCGGCCCCGAATCCGAATGCATCGCTTTCGTTGAGGCGGGCAATCGTCTCGCGCATCGCCAATGCCGCGCGAGCGGCTTTGCGGGGATGATCGGTGACGTCGACCGGGGCATTCCAAAAGGCCATGATCGAATCGCCGATGAACTTGTCGAGCGTGCCTTCATTGGCGGTGACATGACGGCTGAGCGCGTCGAGAAGCGTGTTCAAAAACCGCACGACGGCGGTGGGCGGCAGTCTTTCGCTGATCTCCGTGAAGTTTCGCACATCGACAAACATCACGGTCAGCTCTCGGTCGTCGCCGCCAAGACGAAGCGCGTCGCGCGTGTGCTCGATCCGGTAGAGAAGCGATGGCGACAAATACTGACCGAAGGCCCGCCGGATCGCGCGCCGCTCTCGATCAGTCACCAGGAAGCGGAAAGAGGTTGTCGCGAAATGCGTGATCGTGCCCATGAGGATCGGCGCAAACGGGTCGAACAGCAGTCCCGCAAGCGAAAAGGCAAACCATGATGCGACGAGCGCCAGTCCCGTGATCGCAAGGCCGCAGGCGAGCGCAATCGCGGGGCTTACGAAAATCGTCAGAATCACCAGGAGGCTGCCGAGCATCGCGATCGACGCGATTTCCAGCCCGTTTGCCCAATCGGGCCGAGACAGATAGTGGCCGGACAGCACCTGTTCGATGATCTGGGCGTGGATCGAGACGCCCGGCACGTTCTCACCGAGCGCGGTGACACGAATATCCTGCAGCCCGGCGGCCGAGGTGCCGACAAACACGATGCTGCCTTCGATCGCGGCCCTCGTTTCGGACGAGACGCCGCCGGGTGCAAGCACGTCCTTCGCCGAAACATAACGTTCGGCCCTGTCGGGGCTGACGTAGAGCCAGAGTTCGCCGGCCGAGGTCACCGGGATAACGAAGTCGCCGATCTTGACGGAGGTCATTATGCCCTGCCGATCCGGCGCGCCGGCAATGAGGTAGGTGGAGGCGCCCTGCACTACCCTTATGGCTTCGAGGGCAAGATCGGGATAAAGCTGCTCGCCATCAGTCAGAAAGAGTGGGGCTGTCCTCACCACGGCGGTCGATCTGCCGGGATTGAGGCTGATGTGTCCGATGCCGGCTGAATTGGCCTCAAGCTGGGGCCGCAGCGGCGTGGCTGCCGTGATATGGGGAGGAGCGGCGACCGGGCTCTCGCCCGTAAAGGCAATGCCAGCCTTGATTTGCGGCCGATAGTTCCCTTCGTTGGAGATGCCGTAACCCAGGATAACTGGCTTGCCGGCGATCGACCGGGCAAAGATCTCGTCGTTGTCGGGCAGGCGGTCCAGCAGGGCCGGATCGATGCCCGGCACGTCGCGGAGAACAGTGCGAGGCGACAGACGGTCGGGCTCGGCGAAAAGGATGTCGAATGCGATGGCTGCTGCACCAAGCTCCGCCAGCTTTTCGACCAGGGCCGCGATGCGATCCCTGGGCCACGGCCACTGCCCGAACTGCTGCAATGAGGCCTCGTCGATGTCGACCACGCGGACGGGCATCGACTCGAAGCGGCGAGGTGCCAGCCTCTGATACTGGTCGAACGTCGCTTCGCGGGCGAGTTTCAACGGCTGCGGGTCGCTCGCCCGCACAATGGTAAGCGCCGCCACCAGCGACAGACCCAGGATGACGCCAGCCATCTGGGCGCGTGTCATGACATCTGCACCAGTAACTGTGCCGCGTATCCTGCCTGCATGGCCCCGCTCCGGAAGGCAGCTTTCGAGCCTCGAAGCTAGGCTGCATTGTTCCCGGCAAATGTGCAATCGCCAACCTTACGCCCAACGGAGCAGCGTGAGCCCAGCGCTGGCGATTTGCGTAGCGACGAAGTTCTCAATCGGCTCCAGCGCTAGACAGTCGAGGAGCAAGAGCGCTAGCGGAGGCCGCCGGCCATTTTCACGCTCTCCGGCAAGTTTCGCAACCACAGCATAGCGGCCGCCCCGAGAAGCGGGCCCGGCACCAGCAGCAGGAAGGCCCAGCGCCAGCCGCCGATGAAGTCGGCGAAGCGCGGCGTCAGCCAGATGGCGAGCACCGTCAGCGCAAAGCCGGCGCCAAGCTGCACCGACAGCGCCGTGCCGACGAAGCGGCGATCGCCAAGCTCGGTCACTGCGGCGGAGAATTGCGCCGAATCGCCGATCACCGAAATACCCCAGACGACGGCGACCAGCATGAAGAGCCAAAGCGGCCCGGCAAACAGGAAGCCCATCAGCAGCGCACAGCTTCCCGAGACGATCATCATGCCGGCGGTGGTCGCGGTTCTGCCGATGCGGTCCGACAGATAGCCGCCCAACAGGCAGCCAATGATGCCGGAGGCGACGACGAAGAAGGTCGAAAGCGACGCGGCAGCGGCCGATCCGATCGCCTGCGCCTCGAATGCCGAGCGCGTATAGGCAAGCAGCCACGCCCACATGGCGTAGAGTTCCCACATATGGCCGAGATAGCCGAGATTGGCCAGGAGCAGCGGCCGCTCGCGAAACACCTGCCCGATGCGCGATGGCTCGAACACCGCCTTGCCGAAAGGATAGGGCCCCTCCCTTGCGAACAAGAGAAACAGGAGCGCGCCGACCGTCGTTGCTACACTGGCGGCCGCGACCACCGGCCGCCAGTCGAGCGCGGTCAGGACAGCGCGAAAAAGATGCGGCAGCGCCGAGCCGATGGTGAGCGCGCCTATGACTGCGCCGAGCGCCAGCCCCCGATCGCGCGTGAACCAGGTGGCGACCAGCTTCAGCGCCGGCGGATAGACGCCGGCAAGCGCTGCGCCGGTGACAATACGCGCGGCGATCACGCCGCCTGGCCCGGGATGAAGCAGCAGGCTCGCATTAGCGAGCGCGGCGACAAGAGCGGCGGCCGCCATCAGCCGGCAGAGCCGCACTAGGTCGGGAAGATTGACCAGGCTCGCCCCCAGCGCACCGATCACGAAGCCGACCTGAACGCCGTTGGTCAGCCAGGCCTCCCCGCCGGCGCCGAGCGCAAGCTCCTGCCTCAGTTCGGGCAGGATGGCCGTCGCCGAAAACCAGGTGGTCAGCGACAGAACGACCGCCAGGCAAAGCAGCGACAGCACGCGCCAGCGGCCGCGGTCAGCGGCCATGCCAAGCGGGCTGCCGCTCACCGCGCTCATGCGCCTTGCAGCGGGATGGTCAACACGGCCGCCGTGCCGGTGAGACAAAGCTCCCCCTGGCCGTTGCGCAGGCTGGTCTCGATCTTGCAGATCGGCTTGTCGGGGCGCAACTTCTTGACCTCCACGCGTCCGATGATCGCTTACTCAACGCCGACCGCCTTGACGAACTTCCATGCGATTTCGAGAAAGACGGTCCCGGGCCCGGGCAAATCCTCCGCGACCAGGGCATTGAGAATACCAGAACTGACGCCGCCGTGGAGGATCAGCTTGCCGAACACCGATTTCTCGGCCGGCGCGCGGTCAATTCATGCAGCGGATTGCGCTCGCCGGCAGCGTCGGTGGAAGGCTTCGATTCTATGCCAGCCCGAACCGTTCGACGGCCCGCATGATGCCGCGCAGTTCGGCGAGGCCCTTCAGCCTGCCGATCAGCGAATAACCGGGATTGATCCTGGTCTTGCCGATGTCGTCGGCGAGCAGATGTCCGTGATCAGGCCGCATCGGAATGCGCCAGTCGGCGCGGCCTTCCTCCCGACGGCGCGCTTCCTCCCGCATCAGGGCGAGGATGACATGCGCCATGTCGGTGCCGCCCTCGAGATGCTCGGCCTCGTAGAAGGAGCCGTCATCCTCGATGGTGACGTTGCGCAGATGGACGAAATGGATGCGGCCGGCGAACTCCTTGACCATGGCAACGATGTCGTTGTCGGCGCGCGTGCCGTAGGAGCCTGTGCAGAATGTCAGCCCGTTTTCCGGGCTCTCCACGGCATTGAGAATGAACCGCGCATCTTCAGCTGTCGAAACGATGCGCGGCAGGCCGTAGAGCGAGAAGGGCGGATCGTCGGGATGGATGCACATGCGCACCCCTTCCTGTTCGGCGACCGGAATAATCTCGCGCAGGAACCAGGCGAGATTGTCGCGCAGTTCCCTTGGCCCAATCGAATCGTACTCGGCCAAGGCCTCGCGAAAAGTGTCCCGGTTGTAGCTGCGCTCGGTGGCGGGCAGTCCGGCGATAAGGTTACGCTCGATCCGCTCGATTTTCTCGTCGCTGAGCTCTCTCAGTCGCGCTTCCGCTTCGGCGATGCGCGCGGCGCTGTAGCCGGCCTCGGCATTCCGGCGCTTCAGCACGAACAGGTCGTAGGCCGCGAAATCGATCGCGTCGAAACGCAATGCATAACCCGTCGTCGGAAGGCGATACGCCAGATCGGTGCGGGTCCAGTCGACCACGGGCATGAAATTGTAGCAGATCGTCGCGATGCCGGCCTTCGCCAGCGCTCGGATCGTATCCTTGTAAAAGCCGACATAGCGCAGCCGTTCCGGCGAGCCGATCTTGATCGAGTTGTGGACGGGGATGCTCTCGACAACCGACCAGGTCAGCCCCGCCGCCTCGATGATCCGCTTGCGCTGCAGGATGTTTTCCAGCGGCCAGGCGCGCCCGTCATAGATGTCGTGCAGCGCCGAGACGACGCCGGTCGCCCCGGCCTGCTTGACGTGATCGAGCGTCACCGGATCGTCCGGGCCATACCAACGCCAGCACTGCTCCATTTGCTGCCTTCCTTTGAGAGAGAGCGGCAAGTTATTGTTGGACCACGATGAGAGTCAATGACAATTTGGGCTTTATCGGACGCCTAATGGCCGACATGTAGCGCGGTAAACTGATCGAGACGGCGTCCAACTCGATTGTTTTCCCGGAATCTTGCGATATCCTGGTCCAACAATTTGGGAGATTCGTCATTGGAAAATTCTCACGCCGTGCGCGAGAGCGTCGCCCGCCGCCACGCCGGCGGCAGCTCGGCGGTCGATGCCGCGGCCGGGCGTATCCTCGATCTCATCCGCTCGCGGCAGCTGAATGTCGGCGACGTGCTGCCGACAGAGCGCGAGCTCAGCGAGATCACCGGCGCCAGTCGCAACACCGTGCGCGAGGCTTTGCGCGCCATCCGGACCTACGGGCTGATCGAACCGAAACCCCGCGTCGGCGCGGTGCTCGCCGACGGGCATAGCATCGCCATCCAGAATTTCTTTGCCGCGCATATGGATGTCTCGCGCTCCTCCTTCGCCGACATTCAGGGCTTCAGGCGCATCATCGAAGTCGGCATCGGTGACCACATCGTGCTCAACGCCAACAACGAGCAGATCGAAGCGCTCGACGCGGTCAACGCGCGGATCGTCGAGAGCCGCTCGATCCAGGAGGCCGCGGAGAATGATTTCGACTTCCACATGGCGTTGATCGGGCTGGCGAACAACCGCATGCTGTCGGACATGTATTCCTTCCTTTCCCCGGTGATCCTGCGGATCATGACCATCGGCAAGGAGATGCGCCCGGTCCTGGCCGACACCCGCGCCGCGCATGGCGAGATCGTCGCCGCCCTCCGCGCGCGCGACAGGGTGGCCTACGCCTACCTGATGAGCCGCCATCTCGATTTCGCCCTGCGATTCCTGCCGGAAGAGCCGGCGTCGGACACGTGACTGAAGGAGTTCCCGCAATGAAGGATTTTGTTGGCAAGGTCGCCCTGGTGACGGGGACGACGGGAATCGGTCTGGCAACCGCCAGGCGCCTCGCCGCAGGGGGTGCTGCGATCATCGCCTGCGGCATCGACCGCTCGGCCAATGCGGCAATGAGAGCGGAGCTGGAAAGTTCCGAAGCCGGCGCGCTGGTCGTCGACACCGACGTCTCCGTGGCGGACCAGGTCCGCGATGCCGTCGCTGCCGGGGTCGCACGGTTCTGCGGCCTCGACGTGATCGTCAATTCGGCGGCCGTCCATCCCTACGGAACCGCGACCACGACCGACTGGGAAACATGGAACAAGGCCATGACGGTCAATGTCGGCTCGATCTACCTGACGGCGCATTTCGGCATCCCCGAAATGATCCGCCGCGGTGGCGGCGCCATCGTCAATGTCGCCTCGGTGCAGGGTTTCGCCTGTCAGCAGAACGTCGCGGCCTATGCCACGACCAAGGGCGCCATCCACACGCTGACGCGTTCGCTGGCGCTGGATTACGCGGCGGCCGGCATCCGGGTCAATTCGGTCAGCCCAGGCTCGATCCGCACACCGATCCTGGAGAAGGCCGCGCGTGGCGAAACCGGCAGCGATGCCGATGTCGAGGAAGCGTACAGGCGCTTCGGTGCGGCGCATCCGCTTGGCCGCATCGGCGAACCAGAAGAAGTGGCCGAACTCATCGCCTTTCTGTGCTCCTCCAGAGCGAGCTTCTGCACCGGCGCGGATTACAAGATAGACGGCGGCCTGACCGCCGGCATCGGTGTGAAATAGAGCCATGAAGATCGGTCTTGGCCTTTGCCGGAGCAGCTGACGCCGGACGATTTCCGCTTTGCCCGTCTGGCGGGCGCCATGCATGTCGCTGCCCGCCTCACCAACTATTTCGTGGCCCAGGATCACCCAGGATAGATCAGGAGCTTGTTGGCATTGCAATGTGGTCGCACCAGTGGCGATCGCATCGCATTCGTGTTGAAAACGCAGCTTCAAAATCACCCAAAAAGCAAGTGAAGTCGAGGTCAAAAGGTTTAAACCGATTTATATTTCGATTCAAATTGTCCATATTAACTAACTATTAACATGTCGCTTAACTTTTTGATTTTTTTACGTATGGTGCCATGAAGGAGGTAGTTCGAACTACCGGAGAGTGGGGCGACTTCTCCTATGCGAAAAGTTTTAGAAACTTCAAAAAGAGATTTTGAACAACACAGCGTTACGACCGGCGGATCGGATCCGCTCCACTCCAGCCAACATCTGAACCATGAGACCTCTCGTTTTCCGCGGTTGCAGCACCAGACTTCGACCGGACGTCCAAGCGTGACCGCCGTGGCAGCGCTGGAAGCAGCCCCTTCCCGGCAGGACCTGCCTGCATTGCCGACGGTGCAGCTTGGCGGGCTGCCTGTCACCGTGATCGACCGGCAGGGCGCCGCCCGCTTGATGCTCGCGGCGGCGCGGCAGCACCGCCATGGCAGCCGTCCCTACTACTTCACCTCCGTCAACGGCGAGGTCATCGCCCAGGCTCGCGCGAAATCGGAGATCGCCGCCCTCTTCCGCGAAGCCGATCAGATCTTCGCCGACGGCCAGCCACTTGTGCTCGCCTCGCGCCTATTGTGCCGCACGCGGTTGCCGGAACGGGTGGCCACCACCGATCTGTTCCACGATGTCGCAAAGCTCGCCGAGAACGAGGCCGCGACCTTCTACCTGCTTGGATCGACTGAGGCCGGGAACGCCAAGGCCGTGGCCGCCATCAAAGCCAGCTATCCGCGCCTGCGCATCGTCGGCCACAGCCACGGCTACCTGACCGGCGAAGCGCTCGAGAAAAAGCTCGAAGAGATCGACGCGCTTGCACCGGACATATTGTGGCTCGGCCTCGGCGTGCCGCGCGAGCAGATCTTTGTCCGCGATTTTGGCTCGCGGCTCTCGAATGTCGGTGTGATCAAGACTTCCGGAGGGCTGTTCGACCATATTGCCGGCAAGGTCCGGCGCGCCCCGCTCTGGGTCCAGAAGGCGGGTTTCGAATGGCTGTGGCGCATGTTGATGGAGCCGCGCCGGCTGTTCTGGCGCTACTTCACCACCAATCCCCGTGCCCTTTATGCCCTGTTGAGGTATTCCCAATGACAGCCGAACATTCGCTTCGTCCGCTGCCGGAGGGAACCGACACGGAGATCGCTGTCGTGGGCGGCGGGCTCTCCGGGACACTTGCCGCGACTCTCCTCGGCCGGTCGGGCTACCGTGTCACGCTGATCGACCGCCATCCCGTTTTTCCGCGCGAGTTCCGTGTCGAGAAAATCGCCGGCGACCAGATCGACAAGCTGCGCCGGATCGGCCTCCTCGACAGTCTTTCCACGGCGGCCGCGGCATTCGACGAGATCGTCAACGTGCGCAAGGGGCGAGTGCTCGACCGCACGCGAGCCCGCCATTACGGCATCTTTTACGACGACCTCGTCGCGGCGATGCGGGCCGAACTGCCCAAGACCGTTCGCTTCGTCGCCGGCAGGGTGAGCGCGGTGCAGGCCGGGCCGGAGCGGCAGCGTGTGTCGATCATCGGGCAGCCGGATGTGACGGCTCGCCTGCTTGTGCTTGCCACCGGCATGGGCGACATCCTGCGGCGCGACGTCGGCATCGAGCGCCGGTTCGTCCACCAGCGCCAATCGCTGACTTTCGGTTTTAATGTCCGGCCGGCGGGAGCAAGCGCGTTCAAGCATCCGGCACTGACCTATTACGGCGAACGCGTTTCGGACGGCATCGATTACCTGAACTTCTTCCCGGCCGGCGGCGTCACCCGCGCCAACCTCTTTGTTTTCCGGGAGCATACCGACCCGTGGGTCAAGGCGCTGCGCGACCGCCCGCGCGAAACGCTCATCGAAACGCTTCCGGGACTCCTCAGGACCTTTGGCGATTTCGAGGTCATCGACCGCGTTTCGAGCTGGCTCACCGACATCACCGTCGCCGAAAATTGCAAGCGCGACGGCGTCGTCCTGATCGGAGACGCCTATCAGACATCCTGTCCGGCCGCCGGAACAGGCGTCAGCCGCCTCCTCACCGATGTGGAGCGCCTGTGCATGGTGCACGTGCCGCAGTGGATGGCCTCGCCCGGCATGGCGGCGGCGAAGATCGCCACCTTCTATGATGATCCCACGAAGCAGGCGATGGATGAACGGGGGCTCGAGTTGGCGAATTTCCGCCGCAGCCTGACCATCGACACGGACCTGCGCTGGCGCGCGCGCCGGCAGGTTCATTTCAGCCGTCGCCGCATCCTGCACGAGATCGACAAGTTCAGCCCGAGCTTTGCCGCGCGACTGCGCGGTCTCAAGCGGCCGCAAGTGGAAGCCGTGACCTGATTGCGGGTAAGCCGGCGCATTTCGTTCAAAGTACGCTTCGGCATAGGCGTGCGCGACCGCCTGAAGCTAGCGTAAGGCGTCCGAACCGACCCCGCTTCAACTAGGACGACTCGGCGGCCTCATCGGCAGCCGGCGGCATGATGACAGCTGAAGGCTTGGCCTTCTTGACATGCGCGGCCTCAAGGATATGCCGCGCCAGCGCCTTGGCCGCCGGCAATTTCTGCACCGTCAGATGCGCCGCATAGCCGAGCGGACTCCCTGCGCGGTAGATTTGCCACATCGGTGAAGGCCGGCCGCCGAAGACGCGCTTGTAGGGCTCGTCGCCGATGGTGAAATCGAGGTGTTGATCGCCGCGCTCGATGCAATCGCGGGCGATCTGCTCGAACATCAGGCTGCCGATCGACTGCTTCCGGTAGCCGGCCTCGTCGAAACCGCCGAGGATGACCAGGAGCGAGCCGCGGTGCTCGAGCCCGAGCGCGCCGGCGATCGGCTGGCCGTTCATCCAGAATGCATAGGTGCGGGCGAAGCCGCCGCACCCTTCATTGGCCACGGCCAGGTAGAAATCGAAATAGGAAGGCAGCTGCAAAAGGTCGGCCGGACCGTTGCTGCCGTCGAAGCGTTTGCCGCGATAGAGCTTGAGGGCATCGAATATCGTGCGGACCGCGGCCGGGCCGTCAACGCATTCGAAGCGCGCCTCCCCGAGGCGGTTGAGCTGCCGGGATTTCTTGTCCAGCTCCTTGCGATATGACTGGTCCAGCCGCTGCTCGCGCCAGCCGGCGAATGTCGGCTCCAGCTTGCTGGAATAGGCGCTCATGCCCATGCTGTCGCGCTTGTCGACGCCAAGCAGGCGCTCCATCGCCAGGGAGCGGTCCGCCAGCTTGCCGATGCGCAGGAGATCGTATGGCCGCAGATGCTTGCGGATGGCGGCGACGGTGCGGGCGTCGGCAAGAATGCGGGAGAAGATCTCCTCGTCGGCGACGGGCGAGACATAGTCCGAAACCCCATGCGTAGCCGATCACCCATCGGCACCATCATCGCATGATACCCATCATCCATGACTGGTCGCGTTGGTCCGCCTCGCCACCCGTTTAATGCCACTGTAACAGAGTACCC
>NZ_RZSF01000780.1:0-405 GCF_004023325.1 Mesorhizobium sp. M1A.F.Ca.ET.072.01.1.1
CACCGGCCTGGAATCGGTCAAGTCGGTGACGCAGGCGCTGGTCCAGGCCGAACGCTACGGCACGCCGGTCGCGCATGCGCTGCGCGTGCTGGCCTCGGAAAGCCGCGACATGCGCATGAATGCGGCCGAGAAGAAGGCAGCCGCCCTGCCGCCCAAGCTCACCGTGCCGATGATCCTGTTCTTCCTGCCGGTGCTGTTCGCCATCATCCTGGGACCGGCCGGCATCCAGGTCAGCCAGCGCGGCATCTTCGGCGATCAGCACAACACCAGCAGCCAGTAGGGCAGGAACAGCTCGCAAGCTGACGAAAAGGCCGCGCTGACGATGTCGCGCGGCTTTTGCATTTGATGACCTTGAAGAATCGGCTGACGCGCTGGCGTTGCCGTCAGTTGGTCGCGGCCTTGTCC
>NZ_RZSF01000781.1:0-404 GCF_004023325.1 Mesorhizobium sp. M1A.F.Ca.ET.072.01.1.1
CCGATCGGCAGGCCGTCTTTGGACAGGAAAAGCGGGAGGCTGGCGGCAGGTTGTCCGGTCACGTTGAAGATTTCCGTGAACGGCGCGAAGCCGTAGGCCCGATCCACCCATGCTGCATAATCGAACGCGGCGTCATCGCCACGGACAGCGCCAATTAGGGGCGGCAAGTCGGCTGTCGCCGGCGTCATGATCAGGTCGAAGCCGTCGAACGTCCTTGCCATCGCCAGCGATGCCCGATGCTGTCGGGCTGCGCCTTCAAATAGTCGGCGGCCGACGAGCGGCGGAAACGGTCCAGCGCATGCAAACTCAGCGCTTCGATTTCGCCGGGCAGAGGCATGCGGCCGATATCGTTGGCCCGCTCGTCGACGAGCAACGCGACCTCCGACATCCAGAAAATGCTCCAT
>NZ_RZSF01000782.1:0-403 GCF_004023325.1 Mesorhizobium sp. M1A.F.Ca.ET.072.01.1.1
TCCGGGGAAGATTATCGCCGGCTGAGGTGGTGGGCGTTGCTCTGAGGAGCCGGCGCGAGGCACCCCCTCTGGTCTGCCGACCATCTCCCCCTCAAGGGGGGAGATTACTCGCTCCATCGATTTCGCCAGTCGCCAAGGAACCTGCCGGCTGTCCCATCACCAGCCGCTTCGCGGCCTCCGCTGCCGCCGTGCAGTAGTCGCGGTCGCCGTGTACGAGGATCATCACCATGGCGCCCTCGACCAGCAGGAACAGCTCTCGCGCCCGCTCGCCGGGCGACGGCACCTTCGCCTCGGCAAGCAGGCTCGCCAGCTGCCGTTCCATCAGCGCCTTGTGCTCGCGCGCCATAGAGCGCGCGGGATGGCCGTTAAGGTCGGCGAGCTCGATCGCGAGGCGAGTGAAGCC
>NZ_RZSF01000783.1:0-402 GCF_004023325.1 Mesorhizobium sp. M1A.F.Ca.ET.072.01.1.1
TCTTCAACCCCTCCGCCTCCAAGCCAGCCTTCACATCGCTATCCTTGTATCCGGTCTTGACTACAATCATCAATTCACCCGCAATTTTGGGGAAAATGATGCCCGTGCTGCTACGATTTAGAACACTCCTCAAAGTGGCGGCTGAGAAGTCCGGGAAGTCTGGATCGCCTCGCCCGTGTGCTTGCCAGTACACAGAAACCCCGACTGCCGCGTCTAGGCCAACATCAAGTAGAAAAATGAACTCGGGAGGAAAGATGACATCTTTCCCCGAAACTCCTTGAACAAGGTACAGTTCAAAGCTTCTTGTAGGAGGGAGCTTCGCACCGAAATCGTCAAGCGCCTTCTGGGCAATGGCGCGACATCTTTTTTCCGGACTTTGCAGATCGTCTTTCACCTTTGCAT
>NZ_RZSF01000784.1:0-402 GCF_004023325.1 Mesorhizobium sp. M1A.F.Ca.ET.072.01.1.1
ATTTTCAGGTGCCCTGCGCACATTGCGGTCATTCGGCGCAATGTGCGTCGAATCCCCAAGGCTTTGTATCGGCATCCTCTTTTCCACGTTGCAGGACAACGCCATGGCCGATGAGCGCGAGCTTCGCATCCGACCGGGGCGAATACGCTCCAACCGCGATCAGGCCGTGCGGCCGTTCATCGCCCAGGCCTTGGCGGCGGCGAAGAAAGCTGGTGGAAGCATCTCCCGCACCGGTCAAATCAGCCTGGGCAACCGATCGCGCTTCGGCCGGGGCCGGATCGCCAACATCCAGGCCAACCGCCTGCTGGCCGGTCGCTCGCGCGTCACGGTCATCAAGACCCGCGTCGTTCGTCACTCCGGGCGTGCCGTCCCGCTCACCGCACACCTTTCCTACCTGCAACG
>NZ_RZSF01000785.1:0-402 GCF_004023325.1 Mesorhizobium sp. M1A.F.Ca.ET.072.01.1.1
CCTGATCCTCGGCCAGGACACGGAACTGACGCGCCTGCCCTGGGTCAACCGCAAGGTGCGGCGCTGGGAGCCGGAGCCCTTCCGCTGGCTCGGCGTCCATTCGATGTACCAGCTCTACCATCTCGCCGATCGCCGCGAAGCCGCCGGGCTTTCGCACACCTCGAAGCTTGCCGCCCTGGCTGACGCCATCACCGGCCACTAGAGCAGTTCCCCGTTTCACGGAAACGGCGGCCTGCTCTAACTCATTGTTTTGACGCAATTCCGGACGGAAAACCGTTCACACTTTTCCTGGAATTGCTCTATTGCGGATCAGCATTTCATGGAGCCCAATTTGATCGATCTTTCGACTTTCCACGACCTCGCCACGGCCGATATCGGGGCGTTCTCGCCGAAGCCGACCTC
>NZ_RZSF01000786.1:0-401 GCF_004023325.1 Mesorhizobium sp. M1A.F.Ca.ET.072.01.1.1
CCTCCTGTGGGCATCGCTGCTGTTTCTCGTGCTGACACGCGGCGCCGGCGTCTTCTCTCTCGACTATGTCGCCGAGCGAACCCTTTCGGCATCTGCAAAATGAACAGTCCGACCGGGCGGCGAAAGCACGATGCGCATCTTCATCGTCCACGCGCACCCCGAGCCCAACAGCTTCAACGGTGCCCTGACCCGATCGGCTCGGGAGGCGTTGTCGCGGCTGGACACGAGGTCGTTGTCTCCGATCTCTACGCCATGGGGTTCAACCCAGTGTCGGATCGCCGCAACTTCACGACCGTACGAGACGCGAACTACTACCACCAGCAGACTGAGGAGGCGAATGCGGCCGCCCACGACGGATTTGCTCCAGACATCCAGGCGGAGATGGACAAGCTCTTCTGGTG
>NZ_RZSF01000787.1:0-401 GCF_004023325.1 Mesorhizobium sp. M1A.F.Ca.ET.072.01.1.1
GTTGCGCAACTATCTCGAAGGGCGCGTGCGTGTCATGCAGGCCGGGAGGCAGTCGTGAGTGCCGTTCCAGCAAGCGTCGATCATGCAGCCACCGCCGCTGAATATCCCGTGCTTGCGGTACGCGGCGCGACCAAGCGTTTCGGCTCGGTTGTGGCGCTGGACGACGTCAGCATCGAGGTCCGGCGCGGCGAGATCTTGGGGCTTCTGGGCGACAACGGCGCTGGCAAGTCGACGTTGACCAAATGCATCAGCGGGGTGCACCAACTCGATGCCGGCGCGATCCTCCTGGACGGTGCGCCAACGCAGATACGCTCCCCTGCGGATGCGCGCTTCGCCGGCATCGAGACTGTCTACCAGGATCTGGCGCTGTTCGACAATCTGACGCCAGGACAGAACTTCTT
>NZ_RZSF01000788.1:0-400 GCF_004023325.1 Mesorhizobium sp. M1A.F.Ca.ET.072.01.1.1
GGCTATGGCGGCAATGGCATCACCTTCTCGCAGATCGCTTCCGAGTTGGTTTCATCGGCGATTGACGGCCTCGAGGACGTCGATTCAGATCTGTTTGCATTCCCGGCGCACTGATAGGCCCCATCGGACCGTCTGGAGATTATCCGGGGATGCGCGGCGTATGCCGTACGTCCTCTGCCGGGTCGGCATCGATGCGCGCCTTGTCCGGGTCGAAGGCGCCGTGACGGGCGATGGCCAAAGCGGCTGTTTCGGGCGTCTCATAGGCCCACATGAAATCATCGGCCGATCCGCCGACGGCATGGACGCGCCAGTAACTTGCCGTGCCCAAGGGCGAGCTTGTGGTGGTGTTCGTCTTCTCGAAAAGCTCGAAATAGATATCTTCGAACGGTATGTAGAAGAC
>NZ_RZSF01000789.1:0-399 GCF_004023325.1 Mesorhizobium sp. M1A.F.Ca.ET.072.01.1.1
GCGGATCGAAGTCGGCGAAAGCGGTCGAGATCAGCACGCACTCGTAGGCGGTCTCGGCAGCCTGGAAGAAACTGGCATTGGGATCGGTGGCGACGTCGAGCTCGGCGCTGCTTCGCAGCATCTTCTTGATGCGCTCGAAGGACGATTTGCGCTCGTCGATCAGCAGCACCTTCGGCTTCGCATCCTCGGCGGCGAAGTTGCGGCTCAACAGCTCCTCGATGCCGATGTTGCGCGTGGTCGAGGCGCGCAGCCGCAATTCGTCGGTCAGCGACTTCAGCCGGACAAGGCTCTTGACGCGCGTCATCAGCTGCAGGTCGTTGACCGGCTTGGTCAGGAAATCGTCGGCGCCGGCCTCCAGGCGGCGCGCCCGGTCGGAGACCTGATCGAGCGCGGTGATCA
>NZ_RZSF01000078.1:0-21949 GCF_004023325.1 Mesorhizobium sp. M1A.F.Ca.ET.072.01.1.1
GGCTAGGCTGAGGCCGATGCTGCCGAGTGGTTGCCCATGAGCCTGAGCTTCGATCCCGATACAATCTCGCTTCCCGTCGGCCACTTCATCGATGGGGAGCTGATTTCGGCCGAGGGTGCGATCGAGATGCGCCGTCCGTCCGACGGCAAGTCCTATGCCGCCTGCCCCGTGGCCGGTGCGGACTTGGTGAACCGGGCGGTGGAAAGTGCCAAAGCGGCGCTGAAAGCCAGCAACTGGGGCGGCGTCCGGCCGCGCGAGCGCACCAGGGCGCTCCACGCCTGGGCCGATCTGATGGAAGCGGAAGCCGAAACGCTCGCCAGGATCGAGGCGCTGTCCTCGACCCGGCCCGTGGGCCAGCTCGCCGCCGGCGACATCGCCGTGACCGCCGAGCAGATCCGCTTCTTTGCCGAGTTCGCCGATAAGGAAGGCAGCGAACTGGCGCCGACCGACGACGCCAGTTTCGGCATGATCATGAGCGAACCCTATGGCGTCGTGGCCGCGATCACGCCCTGGAATTTTCCGATCTCGATGGCCGGCTGGAAACTCGGCCCGGCGCTGGCCGCGGGCAATGCAGTCGTGCTGAAGCCGTCCGAAATGACGCCGTTCTCGACCGTCTATTTGGCGCAGCTCGCCGTCAGAGCCGGCCTGCCGGCAGGACTTATCAACGTGGTGCTCGGCGACGGTCCCACGACCGGCACGGCGTTGACCGGCCATCCCGAGATCGCCAAGGTCAGCTTCACCGGTTCGACCCGCGCCGGCTCGGCGATCATGGAGAACGTCGCCCGCACCGGCGTCAAGCCGATGACGCTGGAGCTCGGCGGCAAGAGCCCGCAGCTCGTCTTTGCCGATGCCGATCTCGACAAGGCGGCGGCCGCAATCGCCGGCAGCGTCACCTTCAATGCCGGCCAGGCCTGCGTGGCCGGCACGCGCCTGATCGTCGAGAAGAGTGTGGCCGGCAGGCTGACGGCCTCGATCCTGGAAAAGATGAAGGCGGTGAGGCCCGGCCCGACCTGGGACGAGACCACGCAGTATTCGCCGATCATCTCGGAACGGCAGCGGGGACGTGTCGACGCCATCGTGCGGGCCGCGGTCGAGGCCGGCGGCGAATGCCTGACGGGCGGCACTTTTATGGACAGCCCCGGCTATTTCTACGAGCCGACGCTGATCGCCAATGTCGACCAGGCCAATCCGGCGATCGTCGAGGAAATCTTCGGCCCGGTCCTGACGGTCCAGACCTTCGAGACCGAAGACGAGGCGCTGGCGCTGTCCAGCCATCCGACTTACGGACTGGCTTCCGGCCTGTTCACCGCCGATCTGTCTCGCACGATCCGTCTCGCGCGCAAGCTGGAAGCGGGCACCGTGTGGGTCAACCGCTACAGCCGCTCGCGCGACCACATCCTGCCGACCGGCGGCTACAAGCGCTCCGGTATCGGCAAGGACCTTGGCCGCGAGGCCTATCTCGCCAACCGCAGGACCAAGAGCGTCCTGATCAGCCTGTGAAGAGATGCCGATGAAGACCTACTCGATCGCCCTGATCCCCGGTGATGGCATCGGTCGCGATGTGACCGCCGCCGCCTGGACGGTGCTGGAAACCGTGGCCAAGCACTCCGGCTTTGCCCTGACTGGGACCGAGTTTCCATGGTCCTGTCGTTTCTTCAAGGAAACCGGCCGCATGATGCCCGAGGACGGCATCGAGACATTGCGCCGCTTCGACGCCATCCTGCTCGGGGCCGTCGGCTGGCCGACGCAGGTGCCTGATTCCGTTTCTCTCCATGGACTTTTGCTGCCGATCCGCAAGGCATTCGTGCAATACGCCAATATCCGGCCGCACCGGCTGCTGCCGGGTGTGAGGGGGCCGCTGCGGGCCGAGAGCTTCGATATTCTGTGCATCCGCGAAAACACCGAAGGCGAATATTCCGGCGCCGGCGGGCGTGTGCATCAAGGCACGCTGGACGAGGTCGCGGTGGAAACCTCGATCTTCACCCGGGCCGGGGTCGAGCGCATCCTGCGCTTCGGCTTCGAGCAGGCACGGGCGCGGCGTGGCAGGCTGGCTTCCGTCACCAAGTCCAACGCGCAGAAATATTCAATGGTGTTCTGGGACGAGATCACGCGCAAGCTGGCCGCCGACTATCCGGACGTCGACGTGACCAGCTATCACGTCGACGCGCTCGCTGCGCGCATGATCATGGATCCGCAGAGCCTCGACGTGGTCGTCGCTTCCAATCTCTTCGGCGACATACTGACGGATATCGGCGCGGCGATCCAGGGCGGGCTCGGCTACGCGGCTTCCGCCAACATCAACCCCGACCGCTCGGCGCCGTCCATGTTCGAGCCGGTGCACGGCTCCGCGCCCGACATCGCCCACCTCGGCATCGCCAACCCGATCGCCGCCATATGGTCGGGCGCAATGATGCTCGATCATCTGGGCGAAAAGGACGCAGCCGGCCGCGTCATGAACGCGATCGAAGCGACAACGGCGCGAGGGGTGGGAACCACGGCCGGCAAAGATCGCACGGACGCCATCACATCCGCCGTTGTCGCGGCGCTCACCTGATTTGCGAGGTCGTTTTCGATGAAAAGCCTGAAAGACAAAACTCTCTTCCGCGAGGCCGGCCTGATCGGCGGCAGATGGGTCGCGGCAGGTTCCGGCAGAACGGTCGATGTGATCGATCCGGCAACACAGATATCGATCGGCACAGTGCCCGACATGGCCGGCCCGGAGGCCCGCGCGGCCATAGAGGCCGCGGCTTCCGCCTATCGGGATTGGAAAAAGAAGACCCACGCCGAACGCGCCGCCCTGCTGGAGGCCTGGCATGGTCTGATGCTTAAGCATCTGGACGATCTCGCACTGATCCTGACCACGGAACAGGGCAAGCCGCTGGACGAGGCCAAAGGCGAGATCCGCTACGGCGCATCCTTCGTCAAATGGTTCGCCGAGGAGGCGCGCCGGATCAATGGCCACACCATCCCCTCGCCTACATCAGACCGCCGCATCATCGTCCTGAAGGAACCCGTCGGCGTGTGCGGCATCATCACGCCTTGGAACTTTCCCAATGCGATGATCACCCGCAAGGTCGCGCCGGCGCTGGCCGCTGGCTGCACGGTGGTGATCAAGCCGTCCGAGTTCACGCCCTATTCGGCGTTGGCGCTCGGTGTGCTCGCCGAACGCGCGGGTATTCCCGCCGGCGTCATCAACATCGTCACCGGCATGCCGGCCGAGATCGGCAACGAGATCATGGCGAATGAGACCGTGCGCAAGATCTCCTTCACCGGTTCGACCAGGGTCGGCTCGCTGCTGATGCGCGGAGCGGCCGACAGCGTGAAAAGGCTCAGCCTCGAGCTCGGCGGCAACGCGCCCTTCATCGTCTTCGACGACGCCGACCTCGATCTCGCGGTCGAGGGGGCGCTGGCGTCGAAGTTCCGCAATGGCGGCCAGACCTGCGTGTGCGCCAACCGCATTCTCGTCCAGGCCGGAGTTTATGACGCCTTCTCCGCCAAGCTCAGCGCCCGCGTCAATGCGTTGACGGTGGGACCGGGCACGCAGCCCGGCGTCGCCATCGGGCCGATGATCAACATGGCGGCGGTCGAGAAAATCAATCGGCACGTCGAGGATGCGCTTGCCAAAGGCGCGACGATCGTCACCGAGAAGCCGGTGCTGCCGGAGGGTCCTCAATATGTCGCGCCGCTGGTGCTGGCCGGTGCGACAAACGAAATGGAACTCGCCAGCGAGGAGACTTTCGGTCCGGTCGCACCGCTTTTCCGTTTCGAGACGGAAGAGGAAGCTGTCGCGCTTGCCAACGGCACACCTTACGGGCTTGCCTCCTACTTTTACACCGAGAACCTGAAGCGCGCCTGGCGCGTCGGCGAGGCGCTGGAGTTCGGCATGGTGGGTCTGAACACCGGCTCGGTTTCGATGGAGATAGCCCCCTTCGGCGGCGTCAAGCAGTCCGGCCTCGGGCGCGAGGGCGCGCAGGCCGGCATCGAGGAATATCTGGAACTGAAGAGCTTCCACATGGGCGGGCTGGGTTAACCCCAGCCCCGATCACTGGATCCGGTCGAGCGCCTTGTAGTAGAGACCGACCATCGGCAGGAACCAGGGCTTGCCGGAATAGCCGGGAATGGCAGGCCACTCGAGCCCCTTCATCGGATTGCGGTCCGCACGACCAAGCATGGCATCGGCCATGATCATGCCGAGATGGGTGGAAAGCTGCGCGCCGTGGCCGGAATAGCCCATCGCGTACCAGACCCCGTCATGGTAGCCGGCCCGCGGGAAGCGGTCCTTGGTCATGTCGACCAGCCCGCCCCAGCAATAGTCGATCTCGACCCTGGCGAGCTGCGGGAAGATCGCCGCGAGGCTCGCCCGCAATATCTGTCCGCTCCTGGCATCGGAGCGCTGGTCCGATGTCGCCGAAAAGCGTGCGCGGCCGCCGAAGATCAGGCGCTTGTCCGGCGCAAGCCGGAAGTAGTTGCCGATGTTCATCGAGGTCACGCATGTCCGGTTGCCGGGCATGGTCGCGGCGATCTCGGCGTCGCTCAGCGGTCGCGTGGCGATGATGAAGCTGCCGACGGAAATGATCCTGCGGCGAAAATAGCCGAAATTCGGCGTGGTGTAGGCGCCGGTCGCCACCAGCACATTGTCGGCGCTGATGCGGCCGCGGGAGGTGGTCAGCTGATGGCGCGTGCCCGACTGCCTATGATCCGTCACCGCCGCATTCTCGTGGATGACGGCGCCATGGCGAACCGCGGCTGTCGCCAGCCCGGCCACGTAGCGGCCCATATGCATCATGGCGCTCTTCTTCGACAGCATCGCGCCATGGAAGGGCGAGCCGATCTCGGATTTGAGATCGTTCGGCGACAGCAGCGCCGTGTCCGGATCGACCTCGGCATGGACGGCCTCGAAGTTACGGGCGATCGCTTCGAAATGCTGCGGCTTGGAGGCGAGCTTCAGCTTGCCGGCGCGGCGGAAGTTGCAGTCGATACCCTCCTCGGCGACCAGCGCCTCGATGGTGTCGACGGAATCGTCCAGTGCCCGGTAGAGCGCGATCGCGCGCTCCTTGCCGAGCTCCGCCTTGGCCGAAAGGTAGCTGTGGGCGAGGCCGTTGTTCAGGTGCCCGCCATTGCGCCCGGACGCGCCCCAGCCGACCCGCTCCGCTTCCAGCACCGCCACCTTGGCGCCGGCCTTCGCCAGTTGGCGGGCGGCGGCGAGACCGGTGAAGCCGCCGCCGATGATGGCGGCGTCGTAGTGTCCCTCGACCGGGCCCTGCGCCCCGCCGGAAAAAACAGGGGCGGTGTCGTGCCAGTAGGAGACCAGCTTCATTTGCAATCCGTGAGTTTCAAAGCCCGACCACGCCCGGAAGACCGGAAATGTCGGCGATCTCGACATAGCCGTAATAAGGGTTGGCCGGCTCGTGGCCGCGATTGACCCAGACCTTGTTCTTGATCCCGAGATCATGCGCCGACATCAGGTCGTAGCGGAACGAGGACGAGCAGTGAAGAACATCCTCCGGGCCACAGCCCAGCCTATCGAGCATATATTCGAAAGCCTTGAAGCGTGGCTTGTAGGCCTGCGCCTGTTCGGCCGTGTAGACGGCATGGAATGGCGCGCCGAGCTTCTCGACATTGGACATGATCTGCGCGTTCATGGCGTTGGAGAGGATGACCAGCGGAATCTCCTTGGCAACCTTCGCCAGCCCGGCTGGAACGTCCGCGTGGGGCCCCCAGGTCGGGACACGCTCATAGACCATCGTCGCGTCGTCCGGGCTGAAGGCGACGCCGTTGCGCTTGCAGGCGCGCTCGAGCGCGTTGTGGACGACGTCGGCATAGGGCTTCCAGTCGCCCAGGATCTCGTCGAGCCGGTAAGCCGCGAAGTTCTTGATGAACGCCTGCATGCGCGGCTCGTCGAGCCGGCTCCCATAGAGGTCACGCGCCACCTCGGCCATCTGGAAATTGGTCAACGTGCCGTAGCAGTCGAAGGTGATGTATTTGGGCCTGAAAGAAGCCATATCCGTCGATCTCCGGTGGAAGCACATCCGTGTTGGGACGTCTTTCATCATAAGCCGGCAGGAAGCGACCCACCTGACCGAAAAGCGCCTGCCGAAAGCAGAAAGTTCCGTATCCGCGGTTCCGTTTGGCACGCTGTAGCATCTTGAGCGTCGAAGGATGCCGCTGGTCGAGGCGCTAAAACGCATCCAGTTCCATAGGGGCCAGCACAAGATGCGGCGCACGCCCTCAGCAACGGCGAATGATACCGCCGAAGTCGAAACCTTCAGACGATCTGCGGCGCACCGATGATCGAGACTTGGGGTCAGACTGAAAGGTGCGTCATGCAGCAAGGCGAGATCGAACTCCAGGACTTCGGGCCGGATCATATCGAGGGTGCAGTCGCGCTATCTCGGCAGGAGAATTGGCCGCATCGCCCGCAGGATTGGCAGATGGCGCTGCAGCTTTCGAGCGGCGCGGTTGCGCTCGACGACCAGGGCCGGGTCGCAGGGACAATCCTGGTAACGCCTTACGGTGCCGATTGCGCCATGATCAACATGGTGATCGTCGACAGGAACGCGCGAGGCAAAGGGCTCGGGCGCCGGCTCATGGAACGGGCCTTCGCCCTTGCCGGCGACCGTCCGCTGCGGCTCGTCGCCACGACCGACGGCATGCCTCTTTATGAGAAGCTTGGCTTCGTGCCCTCGGGCACGATTCTTCAGCATCAGGGCCAGGTGGCAGCGCTTGAGGCTTCCGACGGTGTGGAAGCCGCGGGCGCGCACCATCTGCCGGAAATCAAGGCCCTAGACCGTGACGCCTACGGCGCCGACCGTGAAGCTTTGATCGATGCGCTGGCCGAGCGGGGTGAATTCGCAGTCATCCGCCGCAGTGGCGTCATCGCGGCCTATGCCGCAATCCGCCCGTTCGGACGCGGCGAGGTGATCGGCCCCGTCATCGCCGAAAATGCCGACGACGCCAAGGCCCTGATCAGCTTCTTCGCCGCGTCTCGCCCTGGCGCTTTCCTGCGCGTGGATACCGAAAGCAGGACCGGCATCGCCGGCTGGCTCGGAGAAATCGGCCTTGCTCATGTCGGGGGCGGCGTCGCTATGGACCGTCCGGCCAAGAATGGGGCCGAACAGGCCAGGCCAAAAGTTTACGCCCTCGCCAACCAGGCGCTCGGATAGTCCGGAGGACAACAATGCTCGCCAATTCCCTGATCGAACTCGACCGCGCCCATCTCATCCATCCGGTCGCCTCATATCGCGGCCATGAGGCGCTCGGCGTGCGGGTGCTGAAATCGGCGAAGGGCGCTACCGTGACCGATGCGTCCGGCCGGCAACTTCTCGACGGCTTCGCCGGACTGTGGTGCGTCAATGCCGGCTATGGTCACGACAGCATCGTCGAGGCGGCGGCCCGGCAGATGCGCGAGTTGCCCTACGCCACCGCCTATTTCGATCTCGGCTCGGAGCCCGCCATCCGGCTCGCCTCGGAGCTGGCAGACCGCGCGCCGGGGGATCTCAATCACGTCTATTTCACGCTCGGGGGATCGGACGCTGTCGACAGCACGATCCGGTTCGTCCGCTACTACTGGAATGCCAGAGGCGAGCCTGAACGCGACCAGTTCATTTCAATTGAGCAGGGTTATCACGGATCGTCGGTGGTCGGCGCGGGCCTGACCGCCCTGCCCGCCTTTCATGCCGGTTTCGGCATTCCGTTCGAATGGCAGCACAAGATCCCCTCGCCCTATCCCTATCGCAATCCGGTTGGCGATGACCCGAACGCGATCATCGCCGCGTCGCTCGCCGCGCTGAAGGCGAAGATCGAGGAGATCGGGCCGGAGCGGGTCGCCGCCTTCTACGCCGAGCCGATCCAGGGCTCGGGTGGCGTTATCGTCCCGCCGAAAGGCTGGATCAAGGCGATGCGCGAGCTCTGCCGTGAATACGGCATCCTCTTCATCGCCGACGAGGTGATCACCGGTTTCGGCCGCACCGGCCCCCTGTTTGCCTGCACGGAGGAGGATATCGTTCCCGACTTCATGACCACCGCGAAGGGCCTGACCTCGGGCTATGTGCCAATGGGCGCGGTCTTCATGGCCGATCATGTCTATAACGTCATCGCCGATGGCGCAGGCGCCTCGGCGGTCGGCCACGGCTACACCTATTCCGCCCATCCGGTCAGCGCCGCCGTCGCGCTCGCGGTGCTGAAGCTCTATGAGGAAGGCCTTCTGGAGAACGGCGCCAGGGCCGGCGCGCGCTTGATGGCGGGCTTGTCTGCCTTGAGCGATCACCCACTGGTCGGCGATGTGCGGGGTCGCGGCATGCTCGCCGCCATCGAGTTGGTGGTCGACAAAAAGAAGAAAACGCCGCTTCCAGCCTCGGCCATGCCGGCGCGGCGCGTCTTCGATAGGGCGTGGGACAATGGCCTGATCATCCGCGCCTTCGCGCATGGGGTTCTCGGCTATGCTCCGCCGCTCTGCTGCACCGACGGCGACATCGATGCGATCATCGAGCGCACGCGCCGGACGCTGGACCAGACGCTGGACGACGCCGATGTCCGCCGGGCGCTTGCATGAAGGGCGACGCATTTTTCGCATCTCGAAATATCGCCGCGGCAGACGATTTCGCAATTTTGTGCCGCTACCTCGCGCCTTTTCGGCGAATCCAGCGCGGGGGAAGTGCCAGACTGCTTTTTAAGACAAGGCCAGAAAGCCCGGATTTCCGGGCTTTTGAAAAAGGCCGACGCCCCGGACAGCACGGAATTTTGTTCTGTTCAGCATCAGTAATTCGGCCGCGCGCAGAGGAGAGCCAGTCTTGGCCAGGGGCTTTAGCGAATTCAAATACATGACCTTCGATGTGGTCGGCACGCTGATCGACTTCGAAGGCGGCATAACGACCTGCCTGGCCGGGATCGCTGCGGAGGCCGGTGTCTCAATCGACGGCGAAGAAGCGCTGGCCCTTTACCGGCAGGCCCGCTACATGCCCGATGCGAACCTGTTCCCCGACGATCTCGCGCGTGTCTACACGGTCATCGCACCGCGGCTCGGCCTGCCGGCCGAGGAGAAATACGGCGCCCGCCTGCGGGATTCGGCCAGCGTCTGGCAGGGCTTCTTCGACAGCAGGGCGGCGCTGGCCGGCCTTGCGACGTCTCATAAGCTGATTGCCATGACCAATGCCCGGCGCTGGGCTCTCGACCATTTCGAGAAGCAGCTCGGATCGCCCTTTTTTGCCACCTTCACTGCCGACGATACCGGCACGGAAAAACCGGATCCCGCCTTTTTCCAGAAGGTCCTCGATTTCGTGGCGTCGCGCGGCGACAGCAAGGACGACATCCTGCACGTCGCGCAAAGCCAGCATCACGACATCGGCATATCCCGAGCGCTCGGCATGACCAACTGCTGGATCGAGCGCCGTCATGCCCAGAAGGGCTATGGCGGCACGATCGAGCCCGAGCGCTTCACCGTGCCGGACTACCACTTCACCTCGATGGCCGCGTTTGCGGCGGCCGTGCGGGAGAGCATGAAAGAACGAACCTGAACCCAAGCCCGGAAAAGCCGCAGCAAGACGCGCGTCCTGACCAACCAACGAAAGGGGAATGACATGACCGACAAGATCACCAACTGGACCGGAGCAGACGATGCGATGGTCGAAAACGCCATCCGGCGAGGCGCGAGCCGCCGCGAACTCCTCAAGATGCTGCTGGCGGGCGGCGCCGCGGTTGCCGCGGGCGGCGTTGTGCTTGGCCGTGCCACGCAGGCCGTCGCCGCCACGCCGGTCTCCGGCGGAAACTTCAAGGCGGCCGGCTGGTCGTCATCGACGGCCGACACGCTCGATCCGGCAAAGGCATCGCTCTCCACCGACTATGTCCGGTGTTGCTCGCTCTATAACCGTCTGACCTTCCTCGACAAGGATGGCAAGACGCAGATGGAACTGGCCGAAAGCATCGACAGCAAGGACGCGAAGACCTGGACGGTGAAGCTGCGCAAGGGCGTCACCTTCCACGACGGCAAGGACCTGACGGCTGACGACGTCGTCTTTTCGCTCAAGCGCCACCTCGACAAGTCGGTCGGCTCCAAGGTCGCCAAGATCGCCGCACAGATGACCGGCTTCAAGGCGGTCGACAAATCGACGGTCGAAATCACCCTCGCCGATCCGAATGCCGACCTTCCAACCATCCTGGCGCTGCACCACTTCATGATCGTGGCCGACGGCACCACCGACTTCTCCAAGGGCAACGGCACAGGCGCCTTCGTGCTGCAGACGTTCGAACCGGGCGTCCGTTCGGTCGTCACCAAGAACAAGAACTACTGGAAGTCGGGCAAGCCCTATCTCGACTCCTTCGAATTCATCGCCATCAGCGACGACAGCGCCCGGGTCAACGCCTTGCTTTCCGGCGATATCAATTTTGCTGCCGCGATAAATCCGCGCGCAATGAAGCTGCTGCAGAGCCAGCAGGGCTTCGAACTGTCGAAGACGACCTCGGGCAACTATACGGACCTCAACATCCGGCTCGACATGGATCCGGGCAGCAAGGCCGATTTCGTGACCGGCATGAAATACCTCGTCAACCGCGAGCAGATCGTGAAATCGGCATTGCGCGGCCTCGGCGAAATCGGCAACGACCAGCCCGTCTCGCCGGCGAACATCTTCCACAATGCGGACCTCAAGCCGAAGGCTTTCGATCCGGACAAGGCGAAGTTCCACTTCAAGAAGGCGGGCCTGCTCGGCCAGTCCATTCCGGTGGTCGCCTCGGACGCCGCGACCTCGTCGATCGACATGGCGGTCATCATCCAGGCCGCCGGCGCGGAAATCGGCATGAAGCTCGACGTTCAGCGGGTCCCGTCCGACGGCTACTGGGACAATTACTGGCTCAAGGCGCCTGTCCATTTCGGCAACATCAATCCGCGCCCGACGCCGGACATCCTGTTCTCGCTGCTTTACGCCTCCAACGCGCCCTGGAACGAAAGCCAGTACAAGTCCGAGAAGTTCGACAAGCTGCTCGTCGAGGCGCGCGGCCTCCTCGACCAGGCCAAGCGCAAGGAGATCTACGGGCAGATGCAGACCATGATCTCCGAGGAAGCAGGCACCATCATCCCGGCCTACATCTCCAACGTCGATGCCCTCTCCAGCAAGGTGAAGGGTTTGGAGGCGAACCCGCTTGGTGGCATGATGGGGTACGCAATGGCGGAATACCTCTGGCTCGAAGCCTAAGAGGCGCCTGTAGGGGACCGGTCAGCCGGTCCCCTACACTGCATTGCGCAAGATTGTTTGGCCGAACGCAACCGCAGGGAGCTTCCATGAAGTCTGGGGTTCTAAACCTCGTGCTGAAGCGGCTGGCGATCGCGATCGTCACCCTTCTGATCGTCCTGTTCGCCGTGTTCTTCGCCACCAGCATGCTGCCGGGCGACACGGCGTCGATCCTGCTTGGCCAGGCGGCGACGCCCGAGGCGGTCGCCGGCCTGCGCGAGGCCATGCATCTCAACGATCCGGCGATCCTGCGCTTCCTGCGTTGGCTTGTCGGTCTGCTCCACGGCGATCTCGGTACCTCCTACGCCAACGAAATGCCGGTCGCGGCCCTGATCGGCGGGCGTTTCGTCAACACCATGAAGCTCGCCGGCATCACCACGCTGATCTCGGTGCCACTGGCGCTGACGCTCGGCATCACCGCCGCGATGCTACGAGGCTCCGTCTATGACCGCACCGTCACCGTGCTTTCTATCGGCGTGATCTCGGTGCCGGAATTCATGGTCGCGACCCTCGCCGTCCTGCTCTTTGCCGTTTATCTGAAATGGCTGCCGGCGTTGTCTTCGGTCAACGAGGCGCACTCGCTTGCCGACCTCGTGCGCATCTATTCGATGCCGGTGATCACCCTCACCTTCGTCATCTCGGCGCAAATGATCCGCATGACGCGCGCCGCGGTGATCGAAACGCTCTCAACGCCTTATGTCGAGATGGCGCTTCTCAAAGGCGCCTCTCGCAGCCGCATGGTGCTCAACCACGCCCTTCCGAACGCGCTTGGGCCGATCGTCAACGCGGTCGCGCTCTCGTTGTCCTATCTGGTCGGCGGCGTCATCATCGTCGAGACGATCTTCAATTATCCCGGCATCGCCAAGCTGATGGTCGATGCGGTCGCGACCCGCGACCTGCCGCTGATCCAGAGCTGCGCGATGATCTTCTGCCTTGGCTATCTCCTGCTCATCACGGCCGCCGACATCGTCGCCATCATGTCCAACCCGAGGCTCAGATGACAGTGGCGCGCGCGGCATCCTCCCGACGGTCCTTCCTGGGCCACAGCTACAACCTCGTGGGCGTCGTGGCCTCGCTGGTCATTCTGGCGTGGACGCTGGTCGCGATCTTCGCGCCCTACATCATTCCCCATCCGATCGGCGATATCGTCGACGACGACTATTTCGGCCCGATGCGCCAGGGGCTGTGGCTCGGCTCGGACTATCTGGGCCGCGACATGCTTTCCAGGGTTCTCATGGGCGCACGCTACACCGTCGGCATATCGCTTGCCGCCGTCTCGATCGCCTGCTTTTCGGGGGTCGTTCTGGGGATGATCGCGGCCGTCACCGGCGGCTGGTTCGATACCTGCCTCAGCCGCTTCCTCGACGCCATGAACTCCATCCCCAGCAAGCTGTTCGGCCTTGTTGTCGTCGCCGCGGTCGGCTCATCGATCCCGGTGCTGATCCTGACGCTCGCCGTCATCTACATCCCGGGCGCCTACCGCTTCGCGCGGGCGCTTGCCGTCAACATCAACACCATGGATTTCATGACCGTCGCCCGCGTCCGCGGCGAGAGCACTATCTATCTCATCGGCTCCGAGATCCTGCCGAACATCATCCGGCCGGTGCTTGCCGATTTCGGCCTGCGCTTCGTCTTCATCGTGCTGTTGCTCTCCGGCCTGTCCTTCCTCGGGCTCGGCCTGCAGCCGCCTTTAGCCGACTGGGGCGCGCTGGTGCGCGAGAACATCGGTGGCCTGCCCTTCGCAGCCCCGGCCGTCATCGTGCCGTCGCTGGCGATCGCCAGCCTGACCATCAGCGTCAACCTCTTAATCGACAACCTGCCGCAGAAGATCAGGGACCGGGACGCATGACCAATCTCGTCGAGGTCAGGAACCTTAGGATCGAGGCAAAGACCGACGCCGGACGTCTGGTCGAAATCATCAAGGGCGTCAGCCTCGACATCGCCGATGGCGAGATCGTCGCCCTGATCGGCGAGAGCGGCTCCGGCAAGACGACGGTGGCGCTCTCCCTCATGGGCTATGCGCGGCCCGGCTGCCGGATTACTGGCGGCGAGATCAATGTCAACGGCAAGAACATGGCTGCGCTTACCGAGCGGGAACGCGCCAGGTTGCGCGGCACCCACATCGCCTATGTTCCGCAAAGTGCCGCCGCCGCCTTCAACCCCGCGTCGACCATTATGGAGCAGGTGATCGAAGTCACGCGCATCCACGGCCTGATGCCACCCGAGCAGGCGCGAAAGCGCGCGGTCGAGCTGTTCCGGGCCTTGTCGCTGCCTGATCCGGACGGTATCGGCGCCCGTTATCCGCACCAGGTTTCAGGCGGGCAATTGCAGCGACTGGCGGCCGCCATGGCGCTGATCGGCGATCCCAAACTGGTCATTTTCGACGAACCGACGACCGCACTCGACGTGACGACCCAGATCGACGTGCTCAAAGCATTCAAGTCGGTGATGAAGGCGGGCGGCATTGCGGGTGTCTACGTTTCCCACGACCTCGCGGTCGTCGCCCAGATCGCAGATCGCATCGTGGTGCTGAAGGGCGGCGAGGTGCAGGAGACCGGCACGACGGCCGGAATCCTTTCGGCTGCCCAGCATCCCTATACACGGGAATTGCTGGCCGCTTTCGAGCCGAAGTCGAGGCAGATACGGGCCGATGAAGATTCCGGACCAAAACCGCTGCTTCGCATCGACAATCTGATAGCCGGATACGGCCCGGTGAAACGTGACGGGCAGCCGGTTATCCGCGCGGTCGATTCCGTCAGCCTGGTCGTGGAGAAGGGCCGCAATCTCGGTGTCATCGGCGAGTCCGGTTGCGGAAAATCGACGCTGGCGCGCGCCATCGCGGGCATTCATCCGGCGGCGACCGGCGATATCGTCTTCGACGGCAAGGCACTGGAGCGCGCCGCCCGGAAACGCACTCGCGACCAACTGCGCGAGATGCAGATCGTGTTCCAGTATGCCGATACCGCGCTCAATCCCGCCAAGCCCATTGAGGACATCATCTCGCGACCGCTGGCCTTCTATCACGGGCTCGACAGGCAGGCGCGCTCGAAGCGTGTCGACGAGTTGCTCGACATGGTGCGCCTGCCGAGGTCGCTGCGCTACCGTCATCCCTCGGAGCTCTCGGGCGGCCAGAAGCAGCGCGTGAACTTCGCGCGCGCGCTGGCGGCCGGTCCGAAGCTCATCATCTGCGACGAAATCACCTCAGCGCTCGACACGGTTGTAGCGTCCGCCGTGATCGAGCTGCTCAGGGAGCTGCAGCGCGAGCTGGGGCTCTCCTATATCTTCATCAGCCACGACCTCTCCGTCGTCGAGGCCATCTGCGACGAGATCATGGTCATGTACAATGGTGAGCGGGTGGAGCAGATCACGCCCGACAAGGTCAAGTCGCCCACGCACCCCTATTCCAAACTTCTGTTTTCCTCCGTGCCGAAGCTCGATCCGACCTGGCTCGACGGCCTCGTCCGCGACCCCGAGCTCGTCACTCAGTACGGCCACCGCTGACCAAACTGACCGGAGGGGATTCGCCGGACTACAGTTGCGAGCAGAGCCGGTAGGCCTCATAGATTGACGAGTAGATGTCCCTGCTGGCGACCGCGTCTCCAATGCGGTGCAGGACGAAGGATCCTGGAGCTTGGAGCCCTTGCACCCCCTTTGTCGCCACTCCCGTCATGAGCGCGATGTCGGTCACGCCCTTATTGGCGGAGCGGGCACGCAATTCCTGGTAGGTATCTTCCACAGGTGCCGTGCCGCGCTCGACAATGAGTTGGGCCGCGGTCATTTCCGTTTCTGCACCGGTGAGCTCATGCCGGAACCGGGCGGCGATGCCGTTGCCGTGGCGCGCTGCCTTGATGAGCCGCAGATCGCCGACGACCCGGATGCCGAGTTCGGACGCGAGTTTGCGGAAACTGACCCGGTCCGGATAGGGTGTCTCGATCGCCAGGGTGTCGTCCGCCATGGCCACGCTGACCGCATGTCCCAGGCGGGCAAGATGCAGGGCACAGGATATGGCGGCCTGACGCCCGGTCTCATCGTAGATGAGCACATCGGCCTTCGCGGGCACGACCCCGGTCAAGATATCCCAGACGCTGTCGCAATGTTCGGCGCCCTCCAGCCACTCCATGTCGGGGATGCCGCCTGTGGCGACGATAACGGCATCCGGTTTCTCGGCAAGCACTCCATCTGCGTCCGCATAGGTGTTGAGACGGACATCCACGCCGAGGCGCGCGAGTTCGTCGATGCGCCAGTCGACTATACTGATCAGATCCTTGCGGTCGGACGCCGAGGCCGCAACGAGCACCTGCCCGCCGAGCCGGGCCCCGGCTTCGAACAAGGTCACGCTGTGCCCGCGCTCGGCGGCGACCCGGGCCGCCTCCATCCCGCCCGGACCACCGCCGACGATGAGCACTCGTTTCGGCGTTTCGGTCCGGTCAATGATGTGGCTGACGGTCGTTTCATGGCCGCTGGCGGGGTTGTGAATGCAATGGACCTTCTTGTACAGGCAGTAGGACGCGCCGACGCACGGGCGGATGCGGTCTTCTTCGCCCCGCATCACCTTGTTGACGATATGCGGGTCGGCAATATGCGCTCGAGTCATGCCGACCAGATCGACAAGGTTTGCGCGGATCGCGTGCCGCGCCGTGGCTACGTCCCTGATGGCGGCGGCGTGGATGACCGGCAGCCTGGTTTCCCGCTTGAACTGCCCAACCAACGGCAGAAACGGCGCGCTCCTGATAAACATGCCGGGCATATTCTGCTCGGCCAGCGACAAGTCGGTGTCCATGCGGCCGAAGATGCAGTTGAAGAAATCCACATGGCCTTCGCGCTGGAACAGCCGGGCGAAGGCAAGGCATTCCTCGAAATCCGATCCGTCGTCGACCGCCTCGTCGATCACCAAGCGGATTCCGACGGCGAAGTCGTTGCCCACCGCGCGGCGGATCGCTTCGTGAACCATCAGCCCGAAGCGCGCGCGGTTTTCCAGCGAGCCGCCGAAAGCGTCCGTGCGCCTGTTGGTTCTGCGCGACAGGAATTGGCCAATCAGATGGCCGCCGGTGACGGTCTCGACGCCGTCCAGGCCGCCGTCAACGCAGCGCCTGGCGGCACTGGCGTAATCCTTGACGATCCTGTCGATGTCCGCGGCGTCCATTTCCTTGGGGAAATTCCGGTTTCGCGTCTCGCGGACGCGTGACGGCGCAACCGGCGGCAGCCAGTGACCGGCATAGGCAGTGGCGCGCCGGCCGAGATGCGAGACCTGACACATGACCGCCGCGCCGTGGCGATGAATTCGCTGCGACAGCGATTGGAGATGAGGGATGATGCGATCGCTGGAAAGATCCAGCTGACCGCCGCCCCAGCTCGAATCGGGCGACGTCAGTGGCTATACGCTTAGCGTATGGCCGGTTTCGCTAAACTCGTCCCGTCCGCACGCGGACTCCTCGTTTTCGAGGCCGCTCTCCGTTCCGGAAGTTTCACCGCCGCGGCGCGCGAGTTCAACGTCACGCAACCGTCGATCAGCCGCGGCATCGCTCAGCTGGAGGCCGATCTCGGCGTGGCTCTGTTCACGCGCGGTCCAACGGGATTGTCCCCGACCTCGGAGGGGCGCGCCCTCTATTCGGCTGTACGGCAAGGATTTGACGGCATCGAGGAGGCGATCGGCACGATCAAGCGGAACAGTGCCGCAAAGCCGGTGGTTACCCTTTCGCTCTCGAGCTCTCTCGCTACGCACTGGTTCGTTCCGAGGTTAACGGCATTCAACACGCGATTTCCCGACGTGGACCTGAGGTTCGAACTCATCGCCGGCGTTCTGCGAGGACCCGCCGAGAATGTCGACCTTGCCACCAGAATCCTGGCCGACGACCACACCCACTATCACCGCTGGGCCTTCTCGCCGGAAATCATCGTTCCGGTGTGCAGCCCATCCTATCTGTCGCACCACGGCCGCTTGAACCATGACTCGGACGGCGAAGGTCATATCCTGCTTCATCTCACCGACGCCAAGGAGCAGTGGCTGGATGCCTGGGGCAGCGTAGCCCGCCGCAAGACCAGCAGGGCAAAGTGGCTCGAATTCTCGGACTACGCAGTCGTGCTTCAGGCCGCGATGAACGGAGAAGGCGTGGCGCTCGGCTGGCTCAGTAATGTCTCAAGGGCACTGCTTCAGGCAACGCTCGTTCCGGCCTCGGACAGGCAGATCAACACCGGACGGATTCATGAATTGATTGCACCTCGCTCACGGCCGGTGCGGCCGATCGTCTGCGATATCCGCGCCTGGATGATCGCCGAGATGCAAGCCGAGTTGAAAGCGTTGCACCCACTATTGCAGCCTGGCGTCCTGTAGCCCGGACCGCAGCAGACAGACTGCAGCGCCCGGCACAGCCTACCCGCTGACTACATCGGAAACAGGCTGGGCAGCGGCATGTGCGATTTGACGATCGGCGACTTCAGCACCACGAAGCTGAAATACTTGTCGATGCCGATATCCATATCGGTCAGCCGCTCCATGATCGTCTGGTACTCGCCAATCCCGGCGGTCACGAATTTCATCAGATAGTCGTAACCGCCCGACACGAGGTGGCATTCGATGACCTGATCGATCTTCTCGACGACGGCGAGAAAGCGGGCGAAGTCCACCTGGCGGTGGTTCTTCAGGGTGATTTCGGTGAACACGGTCAGTGTCTGGCCGAGCTTGCCGATGTTCACCTGCGCGGAATAGCCTTCGATATAGCCTTCCGACTGGAGCTTCTTGACCCGCATCAGGCACGGACTCGGCGACAGGTGCACCAGTTCGGCCAGCTCCACATTGGTGATGCGGCCGTTCTTCTGCAATTCATGCAGAATCTTGATGTCGATCCGATCCAGTTTCACGTCCATCTCCGAAGAACGCAAGCCACAGCACAAAATGCCGCCACTTCTCTAGCCGTGACACTACCATAGCCCGCAGGCCTGTCCATCCGATGGACCTGCTCTGACACGCAGGGACTCTCGATTTCATTGCGCCCTACGGAATAAAATTCTGCCTGAAGCATAACTGCGGCAGCGGCTGCCTGCGCAACGCGCTAGATTCGAGCCTCAAAGGCAGAGAGAGGACCATGCGCGCGCCGCTGAAACAGATCGAGACATCCGACGAACTGCCGCAATCCGCGGATGCGGTGGTGATCGGCGGCGGCATTGTCGGCGTCTTCGCGGCCTACTACCTGGCTAGGCGCGGCTTGAAGGTCGCGCTTGTCGAGAAAGGACGCATCGGCGCCGAGCAGTCCAGCAGGAACTGGGGATGGTGCCGCCAACAGAACCGCGACGCCCGCGAGCTGCCGATGGCGACGCGCAGCCTCGATCTCTGGGAGCGCTTTGCGGCCGAAAGCGGCCAGGACACCGGCTTTCGCCGCTGCGGCCTGCTCTATCTCAGCAATGACGAGGCGGAACTGGCCGGCTGGGCGCGCTGGCGTGACTTCGCCAGAACAGCGGGCGTCACCACGCACATGCTCGACAGCGCCGAGGCCAGCGGGCAGGGCCGCGCCACCGGCCGTACCTGGAAAGGCGGCGTCTTCTCGCCGACCGACGGCACCGCAGATCCGTCGCAGGCCGCGCCAGCGGTCGCCCGCGCCATCCTCCAGCTTGGCGGCACGGTGCATCAGAATTGCGCCGCGCGCGGTATCGAGACCGAGGGCGGTCGCCTGTGCGGCGTGGTCACGGAAAGCGGTACGATCCGCACGAAGGCGGCGGTTTTGGCCGGTGGCGCCTGGGCGTCCTCCTTTTGCCGTCAGTTCGGCTTCCGCTTCCCGCAGGCCTCGATCCGCTCCTCCATCCTGTCCGTCTCGCCCGGCGCGGGGGGCTTGCCGGATGCGCTGCACACGGCAAAAATCTCGGCGACGCGGCGCGGTGACGGCGGCTACACGCTCGCCATAAGCGGCCGCGGACGCGTCGACGTGACGCCGCAGCAGCTGCGCTTCGCTTCGCAGTTCGTCCCCATGTTCCTGAAGCGCTGGCGCAGCCTCGCGCCCGGCGGGTTGCAGGGGGTGCGCTCAGGCCACGAAACGCTCCAACGCTGGCGGCTCGACCGGCCGACGCCGATGGAGCGGATGCGTATCCTCGATCCGATGCCGGATCAGGCGACCATCCGCCTGACCCATGCCCGCGCGCTCGAGCTGCTGCCTGCGCTGCGGCAGACGAAGATCAGCGCGGCCTGGGCGGGCTACATCGACAGCACCCCGGACGGCGTGCCGGCCATCGGCGAGATCCACGCCGTTCCAGGCTTCTTCCTGGCTGCCGGATTTTCGGGTCACGGCTTCGGCATCGGACCCGGTGCCGGGCACCTCGTCGCCGATCTTGTCACCGGGTTGGAGCCGATCGTCGATCCGAAATCCTACGATCCGCGGCGTTTCGATGCTTCGGCGTGGGGCAAGGTCGCCGACTTCTAGTTTCAAACGCGACATTCCGACATCGCTTGGCAGGTGAACCCTCCGGATTGTATCAGCTCTCCCGAAGAAAGGCGCCGATGGGGGCAGGCCGGATGGGGGCCTGCCCGCGAAACCGGCCGACATCCTCGGGCCTACAGCCGGCGTGGGCTGCGATGAGTTCGGCGGCTGCCAACTGGCAATAACGCCCCTGGCAGCGCCCCATGCCGACGCGCGAGAGCGATTTCACCTTGTTGGCCTCGCCACCGCCGACAGTCGTGCCCTCGCGCACGGCCCCGGCAGTGACGTTCTCGCAGCGGCAGACGATTGTATCGTCGGGAAGCGCCCTCACCATCGCGCTCGGCCAAGGAAAGGCCTGGGCCAGAGCACGGGCAAAGCGCTCGAGCCGTGCGAGCCGGTGAAGATCCGCACTGACGCAAGCCGCCGTATGGCCAAGATCGGCAAGGCACGCCGCCGTGGCAAGGCGTCCAGCGATCTCCGCGCCGTCCGCCCCTAGGAGACGGGCCCCATCACCGGCCAGATAGATGCCATTGCCGGCCCGTCCCATCCGGTCGGTCTTCGGCAGCCATTGCCGCCACTGCTCGTCATAAGTGAAGGTGCATCTCGCTAGGTCTGCCAGATGCGTCTCCGCCCGCAGGTGCCAGCCGATCCCGATCATGTCGCATGGGGTAACGCGCTCCCGGCCGCCGGCGTCGCGCCAGCGCATCCCGGTGACACCCTGTCCGTCGGCATCGATTCGCTCAGGCGTCACGCCAGCGTGGTAGCGGCGACCAAGCCGCGCCCGCAGGGTTAGCCCACGCAACGCCACGATTGGTCGGGCGGCAAGTCCCCAGAACCCGCGCATCTGCTGGCGCCAGGAGGAGGTGTCGAGCACCGCCGCCACATCCGCTCCGGCCTTGAGGAGTTGCATGCCAACCAGCGTCAGCAAAGGGCCCGACCCGATCAGCACGATGCGCCGTCCGAGCGCGACGCCCTGCGCCTTGAGCGCGATCTGCGCCGCGCCAAGGCTGAAGACGCCGGCGTTCTGCCAGCCAGGGATCGGGGCGACGCGGTCGGATGCGCCGGTGGCGAGGATCAGGCGGTCGTAGAAGACGACCTCCGCGCCGCCCTCCCCCAGCACATGCAGCCGCCCCTCATGCACGGCGATGACGGAGCTGCGCGCGCAATAAGTGAGCCGCCCTTCATCGGCCATCCGGTCGAAGAGCAAATGCAACGCGCGAGCCTTGTCCGCCTCAGAGCCGTACAGCTGCTCCGGAGTTCGGACGAACCCGGCAGGCGGGCGGCGATAGATCTGCCCACCCGCGCGGTGCCCTTCATCGATCACCACCGGATGGAGCCCGGCCTCGACCAGTGTCGCCGCGGCCCTTATGCCGGCGGGGCCCGCACCTACGATCACGATGCGCGGCGATGACGGCTCGCTCACGGCCAGTTCTCCGGCGGCGTCGTGCGCAGCCGCATGCCTTCGACGACAAGAGTTGTGCACGCACGCAGGCGCGGTCCCTCTTCTTGCCACACCCAGCAGTCCTGGCAGGCTCCCATCAGACAGAAACCTGCGCGCGGCTCGGGATCGAACTCAGAACTCCGGAGCGCATGTGCTGTAGCCAGCATTGCGGTCAGCACGGTGTCGCCGTCCAGCGCGTTGCGCGTCTCACCGTCGAGAAGGAACTGCACCTCCTCGCGATCGCGCTCGGCCAGCCGGACAATGCGGCCGGCCGTCATCATTCCGCCGCCTCTCGTACCGGCCCCGGACGTGGCAGTTCGGGAAAGCGTTCGCAGACCACCTCGAAGGCCGCTTGGACGCCTTTCGGCCCGGAGCGACCTTTCATGCGGCGAAAAATCTCCGTCTTGGCGAAGAACCGCCAGTGGATCGGCAAGGCGTCCAGGAGAGCGTGGAGCCGGTCATAGGCGGCCGGCGTCCACTGCGCTTCGTAGCTGTCGCGCTCCGGCCCGAAATGGAAATGGCCGGCGGCCGGCTTGTGCCTCGCGCGCAGCCGCTCCGTCGCGTGCTCGTCGACTTCGCCGCCGCGGATAACGACCCCGTAGTCGCTTTCGGCTGCGGCCCGCGAGAGATAGCCGCGCCGCACATCCTCAGCGACCCGCCAGGGCTCGCGCTGAAACGGATCGCCGCGTCCGCCGCCGCCGGCGGAGCGGATCTCGAGCACGTCGCCCGGCTGCAGCACCGCCGTGTCGACGTTGCCCAGCCGCCGCTCGCGGTCGGTGCCCGGATTGACGACCATGTCCGACAAGCCGGCCGCCTTGCCGCCCAGCACGCCCCAGGGACGGAAGAAGCTGCGGTCGCGATTGCGCGCGGTAATCCGGGAG
>NZ_RZSF01000790.1:0-399 GCF_004023325.1 Mesorhizobium sp. M1A.F.Ca.ET.072.01.1.1
CCAGAAGGTTTGCTATTCGACTTTCTCCGAGTTGGTTGTCGTCTTTAAGGACCGCACCCCGGCGCAGGATCTCGGCGTCATAGAAGTGGCGATGCCGCTTGGACTCTATACGAGATGCGAAGTTTCCGCTCCCTGCGGCCTGTGTTCAAAAGACGGCGTCATCGGACTTCTCGATGTGCCCGACACCTTTCTCGATCCTGACCGTATGCGGGCAGGGCTGCTGTGGTTCACGCGCGGCTTCGTCGAATACCAGTTTCCCAACAATGCGACGCTTGCCAATGCCAAAGTCGGCGGATTGGAACTAGCGATGGAGCTTTCGTCGGAGGTCCCGGGCACATCGAAGGATTGGCCATCGGACATCACGGTAGCGATCAACGGACACGAGATAGATACCTGGAC
>NZ_RZSF01000791.1:0-398 GCF_004023325.1 Mesorhizobium sp. M1A.F.Ca.ET.072.01.1.1
GTCCGCGACCAGGCCGGGAAAGCCGCGCTTTGCTTTCCAAGGCCGCCGAGGTGATGGCCTCCAAGGTCGGCGAATTCACCAGGCTGATGATGGAGGAGACCGGAGCGACCGGGCCATGGGCCGGCTTCAACGTCATGCTGGCCGCCAACATGCTGCGCGAGGCAGCCGCCATGACGACGCAGATCTCGGGCGAGATCATCCCCTCGGACAAGCCGGGCACGCTTGCCATGGCGATCCGCCAGCCGGCCGGCGTCTGCCTCGGCATCGCGCCCTGGAACGCACCCGTCATTCTCGGCACCCGCGCGCTGGCGATGCCGCTCGCCTGCGGCAACACGGTGGTGCTCAAGGCCTCCGAGATGTGCCCCGGCACGCATCGCCTGATCGGCCAGGTGCTGGTC
>NZ_RZSF01000792.1:0-397 GCF_004023325.1 Mesorhizobium sp. M1A.F.Ca.ET.072.01.1.1
CGATAAAGTCGCCGGAGCTGTCGGTGACCGCGAACGGCAAGGGCGTGCGAAGCAAGCCGCTGCTCGACCTGCTGGCCTTTGCCGTGGCCAATGAGGACGAAGCGGCGCTGAAGGCGAACCAGGCGCAGCTCAAGTCGCTGCTGCTTGCCGCGCTGCCGGTATGGGAAAGGCTCGATGGAACCTATGGGTTCAAGGATTTCGCGGTCGAAAGCCCGATCGGTACGTTCGGGGCGACGCAATTGAGCACGGCCTTCGGAATGGACGGCGTCTCCCAGAGCGGCAAGATCAACTACGCGATCAAGGCCTCTGGCCTGAAGATTCCGCAGCAGATGCTGCCCGGCTGGAGCGTGGCGTTGCTGCCCACCGACATCGACCTGAACTTCGGCGGCGCCAACAT
>NZ_RZSF01000793.1:0-397 GCF_004023325.1 Mesorhizobium sp. M1A.F.Ca.ET.072.01.1.1
GTCGCGGACGACGCGCTCGAAACGGTCGAAATCGGCCTGGCGGTGGCTGGCCAGCGTCACCTCCACCAGCACGGTCGCCACCGGCGCCACCGCTCGCATGGCGACCGAGGCATGATAGCCCGAGACGATGCCCGCCTTTTCCAGCTTGCGCAGCCGCATCCAGCACGGTGTCGGCGACAGGCCGACCTTGTCGGCCAGCGCCAGCTTGGTGATGCGCCCGTCGCGCTGGATCGCGTCGAGGATCTTGAGGTCGATCGGGTCGAGTTTCACCGCGGTCATGGGCGTCCACTTTTTGCTGCCGCCACCATGGGGGCGCATGATTTCGATTGTCAATTGCACTGATTTCGATCTCTAATAAGTCATGACATTGTGGCAGCCAGATCCCACCCTCATTCGC
>NZ_RZSF01000794.1:0-395 GCF_004023325.1 Mesorhizobium sp. M1A.F.Ca.ET.072.01.1.1
GGCATGGTCATGGAGATAGAGATCGGCCTCGAGGCCCGAGGGCGTGCAGAAGTACTGGACATCCTCGACATCGAGACAGGGAGGCAGATTGCCGGGCGGTGGAAAGTCCGGCGGATAGAATGGCGGCAGGTAACCGCCAGGAATTTCCTCATAGTAGCCGGCACGGCCCTCGCAGGGACGCCAGACCCTGACGTCGCCGACATGGCCTTCCACTTCCGGGTCCTCGAAATAGCTGTCGAAGTCGACGAACCAGGAGCCGAAGGGCGGCACGTTGGCCGGCTTGACCAGTGGGGTCGGTGTGAACTGGACGCCATGCACGGCAAAAGGCCCGCCAGCGGCGAGCTGCTCGGCAAGCGCCGGATTGTCACGCAACTTATCGCCGGTGTTGACCAGCG
>NZ_RZSF01000795.1:0-394 GCF_004023325.1 Mesorhizobium sp. M1A.F.Ca.ET.072.01.1.1
GGCGAATACGAACTGGTGTTCGCCGCCGGCGACTATCTGCGCCGGCAAGGGACCAGCCTGCCGGAGCCGGCCTTCCTCGACATCGTGCCGATCCGCTTCGGCATGGCGGAAGCGCGCCACTACCATGTGCCGCTGCTGATCTCGCCCTATGGCTATTCGACCTATCGGGGAAGTTGAGAGATGGCCAAGGTCAAGACCCGCAACGAAATCCGCTTCATCCTCAACGGCGAGGACATCGCGCTGGCCGATGTCGCGCCCGATGCGACCCTGCTCGACTGGCTGCGGCTCGACCGGACGCTGCGCGGCACCAAGGAAGGCTGCGCCGAGGGCGACTGCGGCGCCTGCACGGTGCTGGTCGGCAGGCTTTCCGCCGGCCGGCTGGTCTATGAAAGCG
>NZ_RZSF01000796.1:0-393 GCF_004023325.1 Mesorhizobium sp. M1A.F.Ca.ET.072.01.1.1
CTCATAGGCCTCGCTGACCATCGCCTCGTCGATGCCGAGCTCGCCGGCGATCGCCGTCAGCAGGCTTTCCGCCTGTTCGGGACCCACCGCGACGCTGCTCTTTTCGCGCGCGATCAGCGACGGGTCGCTCCACACCGGCTGGCCATCGGTGCGCCAATACAGCGAGAAGGTCCAGCGCGGCAGGCTCTCGCCCGGATACCATTTGCCTTGGCCATAATGGAGAAAACCGCCCGGAGCGAAACGCTCGCGCAGGCGGCGGATCAACTCGTCCGCCTTGCCGCGTTTGGTCGGACCTACGGCGGCGGTGTTCCACTCGGCGGATTCGAAATCGTCGATCGACACGAAGGTCGGCTCGCCGCCCATGGTGAGCCGCACGTCGCCTTCCTTCAGCGC
>NZ_RZSF01000797.1:0-391 GCF_004023325.1 Mesorhizobium sp. M1A.F.Ca.ET.072.01.1.1
ATCCCCGCGCTCGCCTTCGCCGGCGGCATCTATTTCCGCTCGGCCTCGAATGCGCTGCGCCACGGTCGCATGAACATGGATGTCCCGATAGCGGTCGGTGTCTCGCTCGCCTATGCCATGAGCCTCTACGAGACGATCACGCACGGCGAGCACGCCTATTTCGATGCGTCGGTGTCCTTGCTGTTCTTCCTTCTGATCGGCCGTACGCTGGATCACGTGATGCGGGAGCGCGCACGGACCGCAGTGAACGGCCTGGCGCAACTGGCAGCGCGCGGCGCCATGGTGCTGCGGGGTGACGATACACGCGACTACCTGCCCGTCGGCGAGATCGAACCGGGCATGCAACTGCTCATCGCGGCCGGCGAGCGGATTCTGGTCGATGGCAATATCC
>NZ_RZSF01000798.1:0-391 GCF_004023325.1 Mesorhizobium sp. M1A.F.Ca.ET.072.01.1.1
AACGGGACCTGTGTCAAATCTGCAAGCCTCGGAAGTAATCGTTTTTTCCAGGCGAAATGAAGCCGCCAGATAGCTGACGCCACCATTTCGACCTGTTTTAGCGGGCCGTCAACTCACCAGACATTACAGACTGTTACACGCGCACCTTGACATAGGTGCCCGGCGCATCGCCCAAGGTTTTCATATGCTTGCCGGGTTTGCGCGCCGGCACGCGGGCTTTGTCCTGGGTCTCGACCCAGTGCTGCCAGTGCGTCCACCAGGAGCCGGGATGCTCCACGGCGGCGGCGAACCACTGGCCGAAATCACCCACCGGTTTGCCGCCGGTCCAGTACTGATACTTCTTCGCGGCCGGCGGATTGACGACACCGGCGATGTGGCCGGAGCCCGCCAC
>NZ_RZSF01000799.1:0-390 GCF_004023325.1 Mesorhizobium sp. M1A.F.Ca.ET.072.01.1.1
GTCGTGGCGCTCGGCGCCGATTACGATTTCGACGCCACGCCAGGGCTCGCCGGCGCCAACGAATTCTACACCGTCGCCGGCGCCGAACGGCTGCGCGACGTGCTGCCCACCTTCACCAGGGGGAGGGCGCTGGTCGGGGTCTGCGGCGCGCCCTACAAATGCCCGCCGGCGCCCAGCGAATGCGCGCTGATGCTGCACGACTACCTGGTCAAGCGCGGCGTGCGCGAAGCCTGCGAGATCAATTTCGTGCTGCCTTTGCCGAGTCCGGTGCCGCCGTCGCCGGAGACTTCGCGCGCCCTCGTCTCCGCCTTCGTCGAGCGAAACATCGGCTTCATTCCAGGCCGCCGCGTCGCGTCGATCGACAATGCGCGCAAGGTCGCGATCCTTGAC
>NZ_RZSF01000079.1:0-21894 GCF_004023325.1 Mesorhizobium sp. M1A.F.Ca.ET.072.01.1.1
CACCTGCGCCTTGAGCACGGCGATCTCTTCCGGCCGCTTGCCCACCTTGAGGTCGGCAAGCTGCGCCTGCGCTTGGGCGAGCGCGGCCTGGGCTTGCGCCACGGCGATCTTGGCGTCGGCGCTTTCCAGCGTCACCACCGGCGCGCCCGGCTCGACACGGTCGCCGCGCTTGACCGTCACGGTCTCGACCTGCGCGACTTCGATCGGCGCCAGCAGCACATATTCGCCTTCGACATAGCCGACGGCAAGCGGGGCGGCCGGCGCGCAGGCGCCGAACAGCTGGGCCGCGAGCGGCAGCGAACAGAGTACGCTCATGATTTGACCTTCCTGCCGGCGGCTGCGTCGCGCGCCGCAAGCATTGCCCTGAGGTTGTCGGTCGCGACCGCCACGACCTTGGCGGCCTCCTTGTCGCCGATCTCGCGCCAGCCCATCCTGCGCATCACCGCCTCGCGTCCGATGCGGAAATAGATGACCTGCCCGATGATGGTGAACACGGTGAGCCTGGTGGCCTCGCTCTCGGCCGGTTCGCCGGTCGCCTGTTCCCAGATCTGGCACAGCCGGCGATGCGTCGGTTCGAACACGCCGGCATAAATGCGGTCGAGCGCCGCCGTCGGGTGCGAGAGCTCGCGCAGTACGAATTGTACGATCTCGCCGGCCTGGGGACTTGCCACGACAAAGCCGACCATCCGCGCCAGCGCGGCAAAGAGCTGCGCGCGGGCGGCTTCCGGGCTCGAAGGGGCCGCCGGCTGGGGTGCGCCGAGCGCCTGGCCGGCGATCCCCTGGATGGTCTCGACGATGAAGTCGGCGGCGGCGGCGCGCAGCCCCTCCTTGCCGCCGAAATGATAGGCGATCGAGCCGATATTGGCCTTGGCCTCGGCCGCGATCTCGCGCGTCGAGGTGCCGTCGAAGCCCTGCCGGCCGAACAGCTTCAGCGCGGCCTGCACCAGCGCCGCGCGCGTTTGATCGGCGGGAGAGGCTTCGCGTTGCGGCCCTTTGGCGTTCGTTTGTTTGCTCATTCCACCCATTTAATCAATCGATTGATTAAAGTCAAGTTGAATTCCAACGCGGCTTGCCATCTTCCTGCGGGCGGGCTTTAGTGCGCGGCCATGGGCAAGGAAGTCGAGCGCAAGTTCCTGGTCGCTGATCCCGCCTGGCGCAGCCTGGTCGAGGCGCATATCCGCATTCGTCAGTTCTACGTCGCCGCGCAGCCTGGACGCACGGTTCGCGTACGCATCAGCGACGGAGGCTCCGCCGCGCTGACGCTGAAGTTCGGCAACAAGGCGCGCGAGCGCGACGAATTCGAATATCCGATCCCGCTCGCCGAGGCCGAGGAATTGATGGCCTTCGCGATCGGGCGTGTCATCGAGAAGACACGTCACCATGTTAGGCACCGCGGCTATCTCTATGAAGTCGATGTGTTCGGCGGAGTGCTCTCGGGGCTGGTGGTCGCGGAGTTGGAGACGCCGGAGGACGTGCCTGACGAAATGCTGCCCGACTGGCTCGGCCGCGAGGTCACCGGTGAGTCGAGGTTTTACAACGCGTCGCTGGCCCTCGGCGGGATTCCGGAGATAGCCGCATGAGCTTTCGCATCGATCCGCGCTTGCCGCTGACCGGCGAGGTCAGGCGCATATTGGCTGACGAGATCGGCAAGGCGCTTGGCCAACTCGAGACGGCGCGCGACAAGCCGGAGCAAGGACTGCACAAGTGCCGTAAGCGACTTAAGGGCGTACGTGCCTTGCTGCGCCTGGTTCGTTCCGGAGACGAACCGTTCTGCCAGACCGAGAACGAGTGCTACAAGCAGGTGTCGGCGCTGCTTGCCGGCCCGCGCGAGGCGACCGCTCTCATCGAGACCATCGACCGTCTGGCCTCCGCTTTTCCAGATGACACCGCAGCCGGCGGGCTGGATCCAGTCCGCGAGCGGCTGGTGCTGCGCCAGCACGAGCTCCATGCCGGCCCCGGTCTCGACGCTGCCATAAACGCCGCGGTCGCTGCCTGCCGGGAAGGGCTGGAGCGTATCGACAGGCTGTCGCTCCCCGATCAGCCCGAGCAGGCGGCCGACATACTGGCCGAAGGCGCCCGCGCCGCCTTGCGGCGGGCGAAAAAGGCGCTGGATAAGGCGAGCTCGCGCGGCGAGGCCGATGACTTTCACGACCTGCGCAAGGCGTGCAAGACGCATTCGATGCATCTGTCGCTGCTCGGCCGCCTGTGGCCGGCGCCGATCAAGGCGCGCCGCAAGGCGGTCGACAAGCTTGGCGAACGGCTGGGCGAGCTGCATGACGTCTTCGTCATGCGCGCGCTGCTCGCCGCCGCTGGCGAGCCGCTCGGTCCGCCCGAAGACACCAAGCTTCTGCGCAAGCTCTTGAAGCGTGCGGAAAAAAGCCTCAGCAAGACCTGTCTTGCCGATGCCGCCGAATTGTTCGGCGACAGCCCCAAGCGGTCGGCCAGAAAGCTCGCGCGCAAGGTGCGCGACGACCTCGCGCCGCCGCATGAGGAAGCCGGCCCGGTCGCGGCCTGACGCCTACGCCGGCAGCGGCCGCCTTGCTTTCGCCCCGGCATCCGTCCGCGCGCCGGCATCGCGCGGATGCGGCCCGATCGGCATGATCGCCGGAAACGGCGTCGCGCCGAAGGCGAAGGTCCATTTGTAGCCGATGAGCTGCTCTTCCGGCGTGGTATGCTGGTCGTGATGGGCAAGCAGCCTGGCGCGCTCCGCCAGCTCCTCCGCCTCGCGCCGCACCATCTCCGCCGTTTCCGGCCGCATGCGCCGCGAGAAGCTGACGAAGGTCGCTTCCCGTTCCAGATGGGCTATCGCCCAGCCGACAAAATTCTTGTTGGTCGTCTCGAAATGCGGCCGCAGCGGGCCCTCGAAATCCCACTGGATCGGTGTCTCGACCAGCAATCTTGCCGACAGGCCGCGCCCGAGCGCCACCAGCCCAAGCTCTTCCAGGTCGCGCAGATAAAGAAACATCGAAGCTTCGCTGAGACCCTGTGAGCGCATGATGCCTTCGGGCGTGAATTTTTCGGACAGCATGATGAAGACGAAGAGCAGCGCCGGCCGCGCGGCGAGCTTGCGCTCGATCTCCGGCGCGACGTGGTTGGCCGGTCCCGGTCCCCGGTTCATCGAGCCCAGCACATTCTCCAGTTCCACGTCCGCAGCGGCGCAGATTTGCATCAGCCGATCGAGCTTGCAGTTGCGCTCATGGAAGATGCGCTTCACTGTCGGCTCGGAAACGCCCATGCGCTCGGCTAGCGCCCGGTAGGTCAGGCCCTTGGCCTTCAATGTCCGTTTCAGCGCCTCGAAGATCGGGCCGTTCATGGGATGCACCTCGTTTGCATGAATTCGTATCGATCTTCGATACTAGACGCGAACTGCCTTCCAGAAAAGTATCGATAAACCTAGCTCTCGATCGTCATCACAGGAGAGCAACATGAAAACCCTCATCGCTTCGACCTTTCTCGCCATCGCCGGCATCGCAACAGCTGCCACCGCCGAGGCCGGCGAGATCTGGCGCGCCGGCGGCTTCGAGCAGCCGGAATCGGCGCTGGTCGATGCCGCCAACAAGCGCATCGTCGTCTCCAACATCGTCGGCAATCCGGGCGAAGCTGATGGCAACGGCTATTTGTCGCTGCTGTCGCTGGACGGCAAGGTCATCAGCCGCCATTGGGTGGACGGCATGGACGCGCCCAAGGGCATGGCGATCGCCGGCGGCAAGCTCTACGCCGCCGACATCACCAAGGTGCGCGTCGTCGACCTCGCCAGCGGCAAGCTGGTCTCTACCATCGATGTGCCCGGCGCCGTGTTCCTCAACGATATGACCGCCGATGCTTCGGGCAAGGTCTATTTCACGGATATGCTCGCCGACGCGATCTATCGTATCGACGGCGACAAACCGGAGCTGTTCATCAAGGATGCGCTGCTCGCCTCGCCCAATGGCGTCTTCGCCGACGGCGCTCGGCTGATCGTCGCGTCCTGGGGCAAGGGCATCAAGCCCGATTTCAGCACGGCGGCGCCGGGCGGCCTAATGGCCGTCGACCTCGCCAGCAAGACGGTGACGCCGCTGCCGGGCGCGCAAAACTTTGCCGACCTCGACGGCGTCGTCGCCATCGGCGACACGATCTATGCCACCGCCTACATGACCGGCACGCTCTATCGCTACAAGGGCGGCGGCGCGCCGGAAGCGATCGCCACTTTCAAGCCGGGCAGCGCCGATATCGGCACCGACGGCAACTCGACCATCTATGTTCCGCTGATGAACGAAGGCGCAATCGCGGCGCTGAAGCTCGACTGAGGACGATTGCGGCGGGAACGAGGTCGATCGGGGCTGGACCGCCATATCGACGGGGCTGCCATCTGGTTCAGCCGCTCGCTCCGGGATATCCGACAGCAACCGTCACATGGGCCAAGCCTTGAAGACATCCAGCCTGACCGGCGCCGCCGTGTCGCCAATGATCCCGGTGCTCGTATGCGCACTGGCGATCTTCCTTTTGTCCGGGATGGACGCGGCGATGAAGTCCCTGGTCATCGCGGTCGGTGTGTACAACACGGTGCTGTGGCGCAGCCTGGTCTCGACCTTGATCGCGGGCGCGGCCTGGTCGGCGGGGCCGCGCTCGAAGCCCGCTCTTCCGGTGCTGGGGCTGCATGCGCTGCGCGCCGTGGTCGTCGGCATCGTCCTGGTTTCGTTCTTTTGGGGTCTCGCCAGATTGCCGCTCGCCGAGGCGATCGGGCTCAGCTTTGTCGCGCCCCTGTTTGCGCTTTTTCTCGCAGCCTTGTTGCTGGGCGAGAGAATCCGGCGCCAGGCGGTGTGGGCGTCGCTGGCGGGCATCGCCGGCGTCGCGATCATTCTGGCCGGCCAGTTCGGGCAGGCCGGCCACTCGCAGGATGCGCTCCTGGGCACGGCCGCGGTGCTCGTATCGACGGTGTTCTACGGCTACAATCTGATCCTCGCGCGGCGGCAAGCGCTGTTGGCCAAGCCGGTCGAGATCATGCTGTTCCAGAACCTCTGCATCGCGGTCATCCTTGGTCTCGCCGCGCCGTGGCTCGCCGTCGCGCTGCCGAGTGACCTGTGGCTTCACCTGGCCGGGGTGGCGATGCTGTCGCTTGCCGGGCAATTCCTGATGAGTTGGGCCTACGCCCGCGCCGAAGCGCAATATCTCATCCCAACGGAATACTCGGCCTTCATCTGGGCGATCGCGCTCGGCTGGTTCTTCTTCGGCGAGGAGGTGGCCTGGACCACGCTGACCGGGGCTTGCCTGATCGTCGCCGGCTGCCTGATCGCGGCGCGCGCCAACCCGAAACTTGCCGAGCCGATCGAAGCGGCAGTTTGAGAGAACATGTCGCTCTACGCGGACTGCGATTGTCCTTTCAGCTGCGCCCGCGCGTCGCGAATCGAGGCGGCATAGGTGACCAGCGGCCGCTTGAGGCCGTGGTTGATCAGCATGCGCCTTGTCTGCGGCGCGGCGCCCGCGATGATGAAGCGCACGCCGGCGCGTCCGGCCTTGTGCGCGGCGCCCTCGATGACGTTTGCCGCCGTCGAATCGAGGAACGGCACCGCCGAGCAATCGAGGATGAAATTCTTGCGCTGGTCTGCGATGCGGTCGAGCACGGCGCCGACGGTCGAGGCGGCACCGAAGAAGAATGCCCCGGAGATTCGATAGATGACGGTATCGGCGTCGGCCGCCTGGCTTGAATCATAAGTGGCGGCGCGATCGGCGACGTCCTCCGGCACCAGCGGCAGATCGGCCTCGACGGCGATGGACTTGGCCATGCGATCGATGAACAGGATCGACCCGAGCGCGAAGCCGACGACGATGCCTTCCGTGAGATCGCGGAAGATGACGATCAGGAACGTCGCCATCAGCACCAGCGCGTCGCCACGCGAGGCTCTGAGGAGCGTGACGAAAGCCTGCTTCTCGAACATGTTCCAGCACACGACGGCGAGTACGCCGGCCAATGCGGCGAGCGGGATGTAGCTGGCCAGGGGCGCCGCCGCCAGCATCAGGACAAGCAGGATCGCCGAATGCAGCATGCCGGAGACGGGGCCATGCGCGCCGGCCCTCACATTGGTGGCCGTGCGAGCGATCGTGCCGGTGGCACATATGCCGCCGAACAAGGCTGACGCGATGTTGGCGAAGCCTTGCGCCACCAGTTCGCAATTGGAGCGGTGCCGCCTTCCGCTCATGCCGTCGGCGACCACGGCCGAAAGTAGCGACTCGATCGCTCCGAGCAGCGCGAAGGCGATCGCGTCCGGCAGCACGTCGATCATCCTCTCAGGGCTGACCGGCGGCAGGGCTGGCCATTGCAGGTTCCGCGGGATGCCGCCATACCTCGTGCCGATCGTTTCCGCAGGCAGGGCGAACAGCCCCACGACCAGCGAGGCGATGCCGATGGCGATCAGCATCGCTGGCCATCTCGGCCGCCAGCGCCGCAGAAAGACAATGGTGAGGACCGTCAGCATCGCCACGAAGGTCGCGGCCGGACTGATCGTGCCGATCGCCTCGCCGATCGCGGTCAGCTTCGGCACCAGCGGCCCGGGCTCCCTGCTGGCGAGTTTCAGCCCGAGCAACTCGACGATCTGCCCGGAGAAGATGATGACAGCGATCCCGGCGGTGAAGCCGACGGTCACCGGATAGGGAATGAACTTGATGTAGGTGCCAAGCCTGAGATAGCCGATGGCGAGCAGGAAGACGCCGGCCATCATCGTTGCGAGCAGCAGCCCGTCGACGCCGACGCGCGCCACCGTCGCCGCTACCAGCACGATGAAGGCGCCGGCAGGACCGCCGACCTGGAAGCGGCTGCCGCCAAGCGCCGAGATGATGAAGCCGCCAACGATCGAGGTGTATAGGCCTCGCTCCGGCGTCACGCCGGACGCGATGGCGATCGCCATGGACAACGGCAGCGCGACGATGGCCACCGTCAACCCCGCGACGGCGTCAGCCCTGAAATGCGCCAGCGTGTAGCCTTCGCGCAGCACCGTGACCAGCTTGGGCGTGAACAGCTCGGCAAAGGCCGGCCGCGCCTGGGGGTGGATTGACCGCCGGACCTGATCCATGGGCTGCCTTCCGCTCCGTAAGGGCGGCGGGATCGTCGGCAGGGCTGTCGGCGGTCGCCGTCGCGACTTCTTGTGCGGCTCAGCCTTGGGAGTTCTGCGGCGTGGCAGGCTTGAGGCGCACGCCCCTGCCGCCGCGCTCGCTGGCCTGGTTCTCGCCGATCAGCTCCACCCCGGCCTCGTCGAGTGCCTGGATGACCTTCATCAGCGTATCGACCACGCCTCTGACGACACCTTCACTCGCTTCCATGCGTTGGATGGTCGGAAGCGAAACCCCGGCGCGCTCGGCGAGCGTTTTCTGGTCGATACCGGCCAATGCCCTCGCGGCGCGCATCTGCGCGGCAGTGATCATTGGCCAGAACCCCTGTCTGAGTCTGCAGTATCAATGGATAATCCAAATATCATGATGTTTCAAGCATCATAACAAACAGTTGAAACATGAGCACTCATTCGCTGTCCGCCACCACTTTGCGCCGCTGCAGCAGGCGCGCTGCAAGCCAGCACAACATGGCCCAGGCAAAGCCGGCGCACCAGCCGGCAAGCACGTCGGACGGCCAATGCACGCCCAGATAGACGCGGCTGGTTCCGACCAGCACCGTGGTGAGCACGGCGAGGCCGAGCACGAAGATCTTCATCCTGCGGTTCGGTAGGAAGCGCGCGGCGAGCGAGCCCAGCGTGAGATAGGTCACCGCCGACAGCATCGCATGGCCGCTCGGAAAGGAGAGCGAGGTCTCGTTGACGAGATGCGAGACGAGATCGGGGCGGGGCCGGTCGACCTCGAACTTGAGCAGGCTGGATGCCGCCTGGCCGCCCGCCACCGAAACGAACACGAACAGTGCGGTCGCCGGTCGGCGCATCAGCAGAAAATAGACGATCACCGCAGTCGTGATCAGCACCAGCACGCTGGTGCTGCCGAGCGCGGTGATATCGCGCACCGCGCCTTGCAGCCAAAGCGGACCGATCGGGCTGTCCGGCTGCCCGGCATGGCGGAAGGCGAGCAGGATTTCCGTGTCGAAGGCATGCGGAGTCGTGGCACGCGCCACCCCCATGAGTTCCACCAGGCCCCATAGCCCGCAGGCGATGGCCAGCCCGGCCACAAGCACCGGGAATTCTATTCTGTTGAGCAGCGCCTTGGCGGTCGATTTCATGCCGGGCCTGCTCCAACTACAGCCGCTGCATATAGGGTCCGAGCGTGATCAGCGCGACGGCGGCGATTGCCAGCACGACGCCTGTCGCTTGGAAAGTGTTGAGGCGCTCTCCAAAGAAGACCAGCGCCACGACATTGACTGAGACCAGCTGGATCACTGCCGACAGGCTGAATGACACTGACATGCCGAATTCGCGGATCAGCCTGAGCATGATCAGATTGCCGGCGGAATAGAGCGCCAGCGTCAGCACGATCTTGCCGAGACTTGGCGCCAATCCCCATTGTTTGGCCGCCATCGCGGCCAGCAGGAAAATCACAGTCGAAACGCCAAGCTGCGCCAGTCCCCAGAGACTCACCTTCATCCCTCCCGAAGCGGCCTTCGCCGCGCCGCTCGCCGCTTTTGTTTCCGAAGCGCGCGAAGCCGTCAAGCTGATGGCGTCGGGCAAGCTACGCTGCGACGGGATCGAAGGCGGAATCTCGCAAGGCAAGCCCCGCAGCCATGGTTGGCGTTCTTGCGCCGAGGCCGCTCGGGAGTCTGCTCGCCGTGTGTTGTGGGCCTCGTGTGGCGCCAATGCGTGGGCGAACACTCATCAGCCGGCAAATTAGCGTTGCTTAATGGGGCTGATGTCACGAAAATGTGATCGGCCGCCTATAGGGATCGACCGGTTACACGTTCCAGCCACCTCAAGAGCCAGAGGACAGCCCATGACCCAACCTGAGATCCGCTTCCGTACCAGCCAGCTCGAGGAGAATGACGGCCCGCCCGTCAATCCTACCGACAACCGCACGATGGGCGAGATCATCGCCGCGCGCTTCTCGCGCCGCGACTTCCTCAAGGGCTCGCTGGCTGTCTCGGCCATCGCCGCCACCGTGAGCCCGCTGGCGCTCGTCGCGGCAGACGAGGCGCGCGCCGCCGAGGCCTCGGCCTTCAAATTCGACGAACTCGAGGCCGGCATCGACGACAAGCACCACGTCGCGCCCGGCTACGATGCCGACGTGCTCTTGCGCTGGGGCGACCCGCTCTTTACCGATTCGCCGGAATTCGACCCGGCAAAACAATCGGCCGAAGCCCAGGCAAGACAGTTCGGCTACAACAACGACTATATCGGTTATATCCCGATCGAAGGCTCGGCCGAGCATGGCCTGCTGGTCGTCAACCACGAATACACCAACCCGCATCTGATGTTCCCCGGCATCGTCAAGATCGTCGACAAGGACGGCAAGAAGGCCGCCGAGGTGGCGCCGCTCAGCAAGGAGCAGGTCGATGTCGAAATGGCGGCGCACGGCGGCAGCATCGTCGAGATCCGCAAGGAGGGCGGCAAATGGCAGGCGGTGCGTGACGGCAAGCTCAACCGCCGCATCATGTCCACCACCGAAATGGCGCTGTCCGGTCCGGTAGCCGGCCATGATCGCGTCAAGACCAATGCCGACCCGTCCGGCACCAAAGTCTTCGGCACCCTCAACAACTGCGCCGGCGGCGTCACGCCTTGGGGCACCTATGTGATGGCCGAGGAGAACATCCACGGCTATTTCTCGGGCGAGCTGCCGGAAGGCCACAAGGAGGCCGCCAACTACAAGCGTCTCGGCATTCCGGAGGGCGCCTATGAATGGGGCGCGCATTACGATCGCTTCAACCTCGCCAAGGAACCGAACGAGCCCAACCGCTTCGGCTGGGTCGTCGAGGTCGACGTCAACGACCCGAATTCGGTGCCGAGGAAGCGAACCGCCATGGGTCGCTTCAAGCATGAAGGCGCCGAATCGATCGTCACCAAGGATGGCCGCGTCGTCTTCTATCTCGGCGACGACGAGCGCTTCGACTATGTCTACAAATTCGTCACCAAAGGCACGTTCAATCCGAACGACCGCGCCGCCAACATGAACCTACTCGACGAGGGCACGCTGCATGTCGCCAAATTCGCCGAGGACGGCTCGGTCGAATGGATGCCGATCGTGTTCGGCGAAGGTCCGCTGACGGCGGAAAACGGTTTCGCCAGCCAGGCCGACGTTCTGATCGAGACGCGTCGCGCCGCCGACCTGCTCGGCGCCACCAAGATGGACCGGCCGGAAGACATTCAGCCCAATGCCGGCAACGGCAAGGTCTATGTCATGCTGACCAACAATTCGAAGCGCAAGGCCGACCAGGTCGACGCCGCCAATCCGCGCGCGGCGAACGCCTTCGGCCACATCATCGAGATCGTCGAGGATGGCGGCGACTTCGCCGCCATGAAGGGCAAGTGGGAAGTGCTCCTGAAATGCGGCGATCCCTCGGTGGCCGACGTCGGCGCCACCTTCTCGACCGCCACCACCGCCAATGGCTGGTTCGGCATGCCGGACAACTGTGCCGTCGACTCGGCCGGCCGCCTCTGGGTCGCGACCGACGGCCAGGGCCCGAAGGCCACCGGCCGTACCGACGGCCTGTGGGCGGTCGACACCGAGGGCACGGCGCGGGCGACTTCAAAGCTGTTCTTCCGCGTGCCGATCGGCGCCGAGATGTGCGGCCCGCTATTCGCGCCGGACGACCAGACCGCCTTCGTCGCCGTCCAGCATCCGGGCGACGGCGGCGAGGACTGGGAAGCTTTCGGCCGCCCCTCCTATTACGAGGATCCATCGACCCGGTGGCCGGACTTCAAGCCGGACATGCCGGTGCGTCCGGCGGTCGTTGCCATCACCAAGCAGGGCGGCGGCAAGATCGCGGTCTGATTGGCGACTCGCTTAAGCAGGGGGAGGGTTGCGATGATCCGCGACCCTCCTCACCTTGCGATTACTCCACGCCTCGGACCACGGCCATGTTCAGGGTGGTTCTCAACCGGAAGCCGATGGCCTCGTAAAGGCCGACGGCCGGAGCATTGCTGGCGTAGGCGTGCAGGTATGGAACCTCGCCCCGCGCCATGATCCGGTTCGCCACGAACAGCGACAGCAGCTTGGCAAGGCCGCCGCCGCGGAAATCCGGATGCGTGCACACGCCGCTGAGCTCGGAGTAGCCGGGCTGCTTCATGCGCTCGCCGGCCATCGCCGCGAGCCTGCCGTCGATCTTCACGCCCCAGAACGCGCCGAGGCTCAAGGCCTCGAGCGTGAACGGGCCGGGCTTGGTGAGCGATGCCAGAGCGAGCATCTCGGCCGCATCGTCCGGCGTCAGTCGCTGCACGCGCTCGTCGGAGGCGGCTTCAACCGGCTGCTCGGCAACCATCTGCACCAAGGACGCGGTCGAAACCGCGGCAAGTTCCGAAGGCAGGGCGATCGGGTCCGTCTGAACCAGGATGGCGCTTTCAAGCGGCGGGAGCAGCTTGCCCAGGGCTTGTAGGCTTTCCGCATCGTCCGCAACGGTGGCGGCGAAGGGAACGATCGAAGGCCGGTACCGCCTGGCAAGGGTATCGCCTTCCGCAAAGGCCTGATGGCGCGTCGCCAATGCGCTCCAGATCGGACGGTCGAGAACATGTTTCATTGTGCGACGGCCTTGGGTGCGACTGTCTTGGCCTTGTCCGCCCGGCGGTCGAGCGGGGTCGCCGCCAGTCGATCCTCGATGGCGGCGAGCTGGCCAAGCAGCGGCCCGGAGAGGTCCGCGCACAATTCCGCGACCGCGCCCTCGATGCGCGGCCAGACGTCGTGCTTCGCGGCGTCGACCAGCCGCTGGCCGTCCGCTGAGAGGGAAACGATCCGGCGCCGCTGGTCGTCATCCGATGGTGTGACTTCGACCAGGCCGAGCTCGGTGAGCAGCGACACGGCCCGCGTCACGCCTGGCTGCGCGATGCCGAGCGACTGCGCCAGTTCGCCGACCGGCAGCGGCCCCAGCCTGTCGAGCGCGGCGAGCAGCGGATACTGACTCGACTGGATCCGCACATCCAGGCGATCGAGCACGCGCTGCGTGTGGGCCTGCAACTGCTCGCCAATGCGCTTCAGCCTGCTGCCGAGGCAGAGAAAGCCGAGGGACCTCAGAACATCTTCCATCGTCGAACTGCCGGAACGAAAACGATGACATGATATATAACATTGCATGGAAATTGGCAATATGGTTTCACGATGCAGCCGGAGAGCCGGCTTTGGCCGGTAGACATTCCCTCTTCATTCGCCGCCGATAGCATCCTATATGGCGCTGGCGCGACATGACCGATCCGTCGCGCCAAGGCGACTGATTCGAGGCTCGTGGGCTCCGGGTCTTTCTTCATCGGCATGCGGACGCTTGATGCCATCCCTGCGCATCCATATCGACAGGTTTCTTGACGGCGCGGCGCCCAAGGTGCCGCGGCGCGAGCTGTCGCATCTCGAGCGCCTGGCGCTGGTGCGGCGCCATGGCGACTTCTCGCTCGCCTATTCCACCGCCGTGCAGCAGAAGCTGTCCTACTTCAGCGAAGGCGATGGCTACATCGCATTCGGCACCAAGATGAAGCACCATTTCGCGCTGGGCGATCCGGTCGTCGATCCGCCGGACCGGCCGGGCTACATCAAGCGCTTCGTCGAGGCCGCCGGCGGCCCCTGGTTCGTTCAGATAAGCGCCGCCACGGCAAAGGTGCTGGCCGGGCTCGGTTATCAGATCAATCGGCTGGGCGTCGACACAAGGCTGCAGCTGCCGGCGCATGATTTCTCCGGTAGGCGCAACGAGACCGTGCGCTATTCGGAGCGCTGGCTGGCGAAGCAGGGCTTCACCTTCGCCGAGGACAGGGCCAACATGCTGCTCGACGAGGTTTCCCGGCTGTCCGAGAATTGGCGCGGCGAGCGCATCGTCAAACGCTGGGAGATGGGCTTCCTGAACCGCCCTTTCGCCGACCATCTCGGCGCCGACATGCGCCGCTTCGTCCTCCACGGCCCGCGGGGTGAGCTCGTCGCCATCCTCGATTTCGATCCGCTGTTCAGCAATGGCGAGGTCATCGGCTATACCACCGCCTTCAAGCGCAAGCAGGTCGACGCCACGCCGCATGCCGAGATCGGCCTGACCAAATTCGCCGTCGATCGATTTCGCGAGGAGGGCGTTTCGGTGGTCACGCTTGGCCTGTCGCCGCTGCTTGACGTCGAACCGAGCGGCTTTGCCGAATCGAGCTTCTGGCGCAGCACCTTCCGGCGCGCCTACGAGTCGCCCTGGGTCAACCGCTCGCGCTTCAACCTGCAGGGCCAGGCCGCCTTCAAACGCCGCTTCCACGGGCTGGAGGAGCCGACCTACATTGCCTTCCGCAAGGGAACGCTGATGGAGATGCTTGGACTGCTGCGGCTGATCAAGGCGATTTGAAGCAAGCCCTGTTCGTCAATTCCTCAGCCGATACCCGGTCCTGAAAATCCACGCCACGATCGCGATGCAGGCGGCCAGAAACACCAGCGTCATGCCGAGGCTGACGCCGACCGAGACGTCCGCTTTGCCGTAGAAACTCCAGCGGAACCCGCTGATCAGGTAGACGACCGGGTTGAACAGCGTGATCGTCTTCCAGATGCCGGGCAGCATATGGATCGAATAGAAGCTGCCGCCAAGGAAGGTGAGCGGCGTGACGATCAGCAGCGGCACCAGCTGCAGCTGCTCGAAGGTCTTGGCCCAGATGCCGATGATGAAGCCGAACAGGCTGAAGGTCACTGCCGTCAGCACCAGGAAGGCGATCATCCAGAACGGGTGCTCGATCCTGAGCGGCACGAACAGCGCAGCGGTCGCCAAGATGATCACCCCGAGCATGATCGATTTGGTCGCCGCGCCTCCGACATAGGCGATGATGATCTCGAGATAGGAGACCGGCGCCGACAAGAGCTCGTAGATCGAGCCGACGAATTTCGGGAAATAGATCGCGAACGACGCGTTCGAGATCGACTGCGTCAAAAGCGAAAGCATCATCAGCCCCGGCACGATGAAGGCGCCGTAGCTGATGCCGTCGATCTCGGTGATGCGCGAGCCGATCGCCGAGCCGAAGACGACGAAATACAGCGAGGTGGAAATCACCGGCGAGACGATGCTCTGCAGCACCGTGCGGAACGAACGCGCCATCTCCATCCGGTAGATCGCCCACACTGCACGAAGGTTCATAGCCGCGTGGCGGTTCATGGCTCTTGCCTCAGCAGATTGACGAAGATCTCTTCGAGCGTGCTGTTTTTGGTGTCGAGATCGTGAAACTGAATGCCTGCGGCCTCGAGATCGCGGATCAGCGAGGCGACGCCCGGCCGGTCGCTCTGGCTGTCATAGGTGTAGGTGAGTTCGTTGCCGTCCGCCGACAGCTCCAGCGCATAGCGCGACAGGCCCTCGGGCAACGCGCCGAGCGGCGCGCGCAGCTCCAGCGTCATCTGCTTGCGGCCGAGCTTGCGCATCAACTCGGCCTTGCCTTCGACCAGGATGATCTCGCCGCGGTTGATGACGCCGACGCGGTCGGCCATGGCTTCGGCCTCCTCGATGTAATGCGTCGTCAGAATGATGGTGACGCCGTCCTCGCGCAGCCGCCTGACCATCGCCCACATGTCCTGGCGCAGCTCGACGTCGACGCCCGCCGTCGGCTCGTCGAGGAACAGCACGCGCGGTTCGTGCGACAGCGCCTTGGCAATCATCAGCCGGCGCTTCATGCCGCCCGAAAGCGTGATCGCCTTGGCGTCCTTCTTGTCCCAAAGCGAGAGATCGCGCAGCACCTTCTCGACGAAGGCCTTGTCGGGCGCCTTGCCGAACAGGCCGCGGCTGTAGTTCACCGTCGCCCAGACCGTCTCGAAGGCGTCGATGGTGAGCTCCTGCGGCACCAGCCCGATCAGGCTGCGCGCCGCGCGGTGGTCCCTGCCGATATCGTGACCATCGACGGTGACGCTGCCCGACGAGCGGTTGACGATGCCGCAGACGATCGAGATCAGCGTCGTCTTGCCGGCGCCGTTCGGTCCGAGCAGGGCGAAGATCTCGCCGCGCTCGATGTCGAGGTTGATTTCCTTCAGCGCCTTGAAACCGGTGGCATAGGTTTTCGTGACGCCGGAGATGGAGATGATGGATGACATGCTGAAATATGGCCGGCTGGAAAACGTGACCTGATATAGGTCGGATGTCGTTTTATGCAAACCGACAATCGACCGTGCTGCTGACAGTTCTCGACAGTCGCCGCCGCTCGCGACGTCGAACGGCCTCTGCAAGCTGTCACGCGGTGCGTCTGTCCATGATCGCCCGACGCTGCGACAACGCGCCTCGCGTGACGCCGCGCCGCTTTGACCGATGCGTGTTCGAAGCCTATCCTTCAAGCCTGAATTGCAGCCGGAGCCCAGCATGGACCCGCTCATCCTGTCGCGCATCCAGTTCGGCGCGAATATCTCGTTCCATATCCTGTTTCCGGCGATCACCATTGCACTTGGCTGGGTGCTTCTCTTCTTCAAGCTCCGCTACAACGCCACCGGCGACTCGGCCTGGATGCGCGCTTATTTCACCTGGGTGAAGGTGTTCGCGCTCTCCTTCGCCATGGGCGTGGTTTCGGGCGTCACCATGAGCTTCCAGTTCGGCACCAACTGGCCGGGCTATATGGAAACGGTCGGCAACATCGCCGGCCCGCTGCTTGCCTATGAGGTGCTGACTGCCTTCTTTCTCGAGGCGGCCTTCCTCGGCATCATGCTGTTCGGCTTCCGCCGCGTCTCCAACCGCATCCATACGCTGGCGACAGTGCTGGTGGCGGGCGGCACCACGGTTTCCGCCTTCTGGATCATCGCGCTGAACTCCTGGATGCAGACGCCGGCCGGCTTCGAGATGATCGACGGCAAGGCGCACGCCCTCGACTGGTGGGCGGTCATCTTCAATCCGTCCATGCCCTACCGGCTGGTCCACATGCTGCTCGCCTCCGGGCTCACGGTCTCCTTCCTGATCGCCGGCTGCTCGGCGCTGCGTTACCTTTATGGCGACCGCTCGGAATCGATGTGGAAGGCGCTGCGCACCGGCGTCTTCGCCGCCGCCATCCTGATCCCGATCCAGATCTTTGCCGGCGACCAGCACGGCTTGAACACGCTCGAGCACCAGCCGCAGAAAATCGCCGCCATGGAGGCGAACTGGAACACCGGCGCCCACGTGCCTCTGGTGCTGTTCGCGCTGCCCGACGAGGCGGCCAAGGAAAACAGGTTCGAGCTCGCCATTCCCGACGGCGCCAGCCTGATCCTGCGCCACAGCACAAGCGGCGTCGTGCCCGGCCTCAACGACTATCCAGGCAACCACCCGCCGGTCTTCCCGGTGTTCTGGGGTTTCCGCGTCATGGTCGGCACCGGCATCCTGATGCTCATCGTCTCCTGGTCGGCGGCCTTCTTCCTCAAGCGTCGCCGCAGCCTGCCTAAGCCGCTGGCCCTCATCATGGTGCCGATGGCGCTCTCCGGCTGGCTGGCGACGCTGGCCGGCTGGTACACGACCGAGATCGGCCGCCAGCCCTGGCTGGTCACCGGCGTGTTGAAGACGGCCGATGCCGTCGGCCCGGTCGCCGGCAGCCATGTCGCGCTGACCCTGGCCGTCTATCTCATCCTCTATGTACTGCTCTTGATCGCCTATCTCGGCGTGCTGGTGCATCTGGCGCTGAAGGCGGCCAAGGAAGGCGACACCTCGCCGCTGCCCGGCGTCATGAACGCCGCGATGTCGCAGCCGGCCGCCGGAGAGTGAACATGCAGGAGCAAGACAAGCGGTGCGGTCGGTTCGATGCGGGGCTTTCTTCTGAGGTCGGCGCTGCCCCTCGCGTTGCGGCTGGCAATGCGATGAGGGGCGGCGCCAACCCTCGCAATCGATCCGAAACGGTTGCTTCGAACAGTATCGCCGCATGTCGGACCAATCTCGGTTGGAGGAAAGAAAGATGACCTTCGACTGGCCAACCGCGCTTCCGCTGATCTTTGCCGGCCTGATGGGCCTCGCCATCCTGATCTACGTCATTCTCGACGGTTTCGACCTCGGCATCGGCATCCTGTTCGCAGGCGCCGAAGATGCCGAGCAGGACACGATGATCGCGGCGATCGGCCCGTTCTGGGACGCCAACGAGACCTGGCTGGTGCTGGCGGTCGGGCTCTTGCTGGTCGCCTTTCCGATGGCGCACGGCACCATCCTCACCGCGCTCTATATCCCGGTGTTCCTGCTGCTGGTCGGCTTGATCCTGCGCGGCGTTGCCTTCGATTTCCGCGCCAAGGTGCCGGCCGGCAAGAAGCACCGCTGGAACCGGATCTTCTTTTTGGGCTCCACCATGGCCTCGCTGGCGCAGGGCTATATGCTCGGCGTCTATGTGCTCGGCCTCGATGTCGGCATTGGCGGCATGGCCTTCGGCGCGCTGGTCGCGCTCTGCCTGTCGGCGGCCTACGCGGCGATGGGCTCGGCCTGGCTGATCTACAAGACCGAGGGCGACCTGCAAGGAAAGGCGGTGCGCTGGCTGCGCGTCACGCTGGTGTTGACTGCGCTCGGCATGGTCGCGGTCTCTTTGGCCACGCCCTTCGCCAGCCCGCGCATCTTCGACAGATGGTTCCTCTGGCCGGAGATCCTCTATCTCTCGCCGCTGCCGATCGTATCGGCGCTCTTGTTCCTGTGGCTGTGGCGGCAGACGTTTCATCTACCCAAGTCCGACGACCGGCATGCGCTGCGGCCGTTCCTGACTCTGGCCGCCATCTTCGCGCTCGGCTTCGCCGGGCTTGCCTGGTCGTTCTATCCCTATGTCGTGCCCGACAAGCTGACGATCTGGCAGGCCGCCTCGGCGCCGGAGAGCCTGGCCTTCATCCTGGTCGGCACCGTCGTCGTGCTGCCGATCATTATTTTCTATTCGTTCTACGCCTACCGCGTGTTCGGCGGCAAGGCGACAGATCTGACCTACGATTGAGCGCATAATCTCCCTCCTCGAGGGGGAGATGGCCGGCAGGCAGAGGGGTTGGTCCGACTGGGCTCAGCCTGCTTTGCTGCAGACAGTCGGCGCTCCACGCGCGGCGACCCCCTCTGTCGCCTTCGGCGACATCTCCCCCTCGAGGGGGGAGATCTGCGCGGCTCAGCTTTTGCTACTTGCCAGCACCAGCACCGGCTTCTCGCTGTAGAGCGCGGGAAACAGCGCTTTCAAATTCTCGATCTTCGGCAGGTCGTTGTAGACGATATAGGGGTAGTTCGGGTTCAGCGTCAGGAAATCCTGATGGTAATCCTCGGCCGGATAGAAGGTCTTGCCGGTTTCCAGCGTCGTCACGATCGGCTTCGAAAATACCTTGGCCTTGTCGAGCTGGGCGATGTAGCTCTCGGCGATCTTCTTCTGCTCGTCATTCTCGGCGAAGATCGTCGAGCGGTACTGGGTGCCCTGGTCCGGCCCCTGGTAATTGAGCTGCGTCGGATTGTGCGCGACCGAGAAATAGACCTGCAGCAGCTGGCCATAGGTGACCTTCGACGGATCGTAAGTGATCTCGACCGATTCCGCGTGTCCGGTGCGGCCGGTGCCGACGACCTCGTAGACGGCGTGCTCGGCGCTGCCGCCGGCGTAGCCGGAGACGGCCTTGCTGACGCCCTTGACGTGTTGGAACACGCCCTGCACGCCCCAGAAGCAGCCGCCGGCGAAGATCGCTTTCTCCGTGCCGCCGGCGGCCTTTTCATCCATAGCCGGCGGCGGGATCACCACCGCGTCCTCGGCCGAACGCGCCGGCGTCTGCCAGAAGACGGCCGCGGCCGCCGTCAGCACCAGCGCTGCAAGCGGGGCCAGCGAGCGCCGCGCCGCCTTTTTGTCGATGCCGTTCATGTCGGATCTCCTTGTTCGTTGTTCCACTATATACGAAGCAAGCCGCCGCTGGTTTCTCACTTTGCCGTGCGGCGGCTTCTGGCCGATGGCGATTGTTGCCAAGAGACCGGGCCGCTGACTTATTGCGCCGGCGCCATCGCGTCGGCAGGCTTCATCGCATCCGTCACGGGCTTCATCGCATCCGCGGGCTTCATGGCATCCGTGGCGGGTTTCATCGCCTGGGTCGCCATCGCATCGGGCTTCATTTTATCCGCGGGCTTCATCGCGCCGGTCGGCATCATAGCATCGGTCGCCGGCTTCATGGCTTCGGTCGCCATCGCATTGGCGGGCTTCATCGCGTCGGTCGTGTCGTCGGCGCGGGCGCCGGCAACGAACGCGGCAGCGGCAAGCGCGAAAGCCAGCGCCGGCAGCGTAAGGAATTTGGTCATGCTAGTTCTCCTTGGGTTGCGGCGCGCGGATGCGGGCCCTTGGTTAAGCGTTGCCGCTCTGATGCGGCCCGCGCGAAAAGAAAAATCAGTTTGCCGCGGCGGCCAGGATCGGCCCGCCGGCCGGCGTCTGCACCAGCACTGCCGTGCTCAAGCCCTTGGGTGCCGCAGGCAGCGGCAGCGTCGTCGCCTCGCCGTTCCAGCGGCCGAGCCTCTGCAGCGAATGCACGACATTGGCATGCGGCAGCGTGCGTCCGGTGTTCTCGCCGCGCGCCACCGGCACCTCGACGACGCCGCGTGCGTAGCGCACCAGCCAGACATCGGCCGCCCCGCCGGGCGCCGTCCCGCCGCCGATGCTCACCTTGCCGTCGCCGAGCGAGAGCATCGGACCCTTGGCGTGCGGGGTTGTCGAGATCAGCCGCTCGATCTCGCCGGGCGCCGCACCGACGGCGTCGGCGCTGCCGTTCACCACCACCTGCGGCGTGAACGGCCCGTCATGGCCGAGCGGCGGCTCGTAGGCGACCTGGCGCTGGGTGAATTCCTGCCGGCCGAAAATGTCCTTCCAGCCGAGATAGTCCCAGTAGGTAACGTTGAAGGACAGCGCCAGCACGCCCGGCCGATCCTTGACCTTGATCAGATTGGCATTGGCCGGCGGGCAGGACGAGCAGCCCTGGCTGGTGAACAGCTCGACCACGGTAAGCGGCTCGGCGGAAGCGGCATCGAGCGTGGCGGCAAGCGCAGCAAATGTCGCGCCGGCAAGCAGGCCGATCCTTGTCTTCAATCCGGTCATGGGAAGCAGTCTCCGTAGCGGGGCAATGCTCCCATTTCGCCGCCGCGGAGGACTTCGTTACAGCTTCACCGGTTTGTGATATCGGAGAGTGGCGAAGGCCGTGGCGACATCCAATCTCCCCCCTTGTGGGGGAGATGTCCGGCAGGATAGAGGGGGGCGACGTAGAGCGCAAGCCCATCGATAGACCGCAGTACCGGGACAGCCGGCCGTTTCCGCCTAGTCCCCGCTAGCCGGCTAAGCCGGCGGACAGCGCCCCCCTCTGGCCTGCCGGCCATCTCCCCCACAAGGGGGGAGATCGGCAGTTCCTACTGCGTCAGCACCGTCTCGGACGGCCGCTGGTTGAAGGCGCATTTGCCGGTCACATTGTAGAAGAAATCGGCATTGGAAACCGGCGCCGGCACAGGGTTGCCGCCGTCTTCCCAGGCCTGGTAGCCGGTCTGGCCGCAGGGCACCGAGGTGAAGATGTCGACCTTCTGGCCGGTCGCGACTTCGGGCATATCGGTGGCGCTGGTGCCGATATAGAGCCGGTTCGAGGTGTTGGGATCGTTCGACTTCAGCACCTTCGGGTTGCCCGAGGGAACGTCCATTTGCAAATAGAGCTGGTCCATCTGGCTGACATCGATCACCGCGCCGGCGCCATTGGCCGGATAGAAGGTATCGGCGCAGGTCGTGACGTACTTGTTGCTGCCGCTGGTCTGGGTGATCGCCCCGCTCGGCAGATTGTTGAAATTGTCAACCGTCGAGGTCGTGCAGACCTGTTTCTGCACCACGGTCGTCGTCGACCCGTTGATGGTGCTCACCGTGGTTGTGCCGTAGCCCTTCGGGTCGCCATAGCCGTTGTAGTTATAGCTGATCGTCATCAGCGGCTTGGCCTTGGTCTGGCCGAACTGGGTGCCGTAGAGCGTCATCGTCTTGTTCCAGTAGCCCGACACCTTCGTCACCTTGAAGGTGGACTGCACCAGCGCCGGCATCTTGCGTACCGAGGAGCCGACGCCGACATCGACCGAATTGATCCTGGCGATCTGCATGAAACTGGTCGGCATCGGATAGGCCGCCGTGGCGCTGAAGGTCGCCGTGCCGTCGGCGGCGACGTTGACGGCGGTGAGCGTCGCGTCGCCCAGCCCGCTATTGGCGACATAGGCCTGCTGCAGGGCCGTCTGGCGATCGGCCTTCGAGGTCGTGGTCGGCAGCGTGGTGATCGACAGGATCGCGGCGTCAAGCGCCTGCTGCATGTTGCTCCTGGTCGTCACCGCCGAGGTGTAGTCGACGGAAAAGCCGACCGCGAGCAGCAGCGGGATCGCCAACAGCGCCATCATCGGCAGCATCGAGCCGCCTTGCGATCGAACGAAATCTCTTGCCGACGAGAACATGCCCCAACCCCCTACACACCGGCAATGCAACCTGCCTGCCACCAGAGGTGGAGATATGCCCAAAATGAGTGCATGAAAGTTTAAGTGGATTTGAATTTTTGGCGCGGAGGCGCCCAAACCTTCAAACGCTTGCGCTCCCTCACCTGCCTGCCGGCATCATCTCCCCGTATGGTAACGGGGAGAGGGGCGCCCCCATCGACGATTTCGCCAATTGGGAACGCTGCAAGAAAGGTACCGAGGCGGCGGCCAGCCCTTCTCCCCGTCAATTACGGGGAGAAGTGCCCGGCAGGGCGATGAGGGGCAGCGCCGGCCTCCGATCATTGGCCGTGTTCAGACATGGCGAGCGTCTTTGCCTGCTCTGCTCCGATCTCCCCGGCCCCACCGCTTCCCCCTTAAACCCGCCCCTGCTAAAGCGCGCCGCATGACGACGCCGCTCGACCACATCCGCAATTTCTCCATCGTCGCCCATATCGACC